>NZ_BAAAPF010000175.1:0-15158 GCF_039531005.1 Streptomyces synnematoformans | reverse complement strand
GAGGGCAGGGCCCGCGAGGCCCGGCGCCGCACCGGTGCGGAGGCGCCGCCGCCCCGCGCCGGGGCGGCCGCCGACGCCGAGCCGGACTACGACGACACCCGGGCGGCCCGCGACGACCACGACCACGACGGCGACGACGAGGACCCGTCCGCCACGGCCCCGTTCGACGCCCCGGTGGCGGCGTACGAGGCGGACCGCCGGGCGCTGGTGGAGCAGACCGACCACGCCGAGTGGGTCGACCAGCAGCGCGAGCGCGACCGCCCCGCGGACGCCGGCTGGGACCCTGTACCGGTCCCGCTGCCCACGTACGTGACGGCCCCCGTGGCCCCCCGCGCCACCCGGGGCCTGGACCTCGACGCCCCGGACACCTGGAGCTCGGCCCGCTCCAGCACCGCCGAACCCCGCCCCCCGGCCCCGGAGACCCCGGCCGGCCCCCACGCCGAGGACCCGCCCACCCCGGACACCCCCCGCCGCCGCCCCACCAACCGCACCCCGCTCTTCGACCAGTACGCCGACCCACCCCGCCCCCGCGCCGCCAACGAGTAGCCCCGCAGCCACCCCCCGCCCGGGCCTCGGGAACCGATTTTCTGGCCGGGGGGCCGGGATGCTAAGGTTCCTTCCGTTGTGAGGGCCTGTAGCGCAGTCCGGTAGCGCACCTCGTTCGCATCGAGGGGGTCTGGGGTTCAAATCCCCACAGGTCCACCCACGGGCCGTTCGCGAGTGACCTCGTAAGCGGTTCACGAGATCCCGTCCGATCGTCCCGATCAGGCGGGATCTAGCTGTTTCCGGGTTCCTCGGGAGGTCTGCGTGCCGGTGCCGCGGGGGTCCGGCGGGCGTGCATCGTGCGTTCGCCTGTTTCCGGGCCGGCTGTTTTTTCGGGCTACCGGCGCCAGCATTCCGCGTACGTAGTCCCGCATACGGCGGCGGGGTTCGACTCGGCCGAAGCGACGTCCGATGTCGGTGAAGGTCGTCCAGGTCGTGGTCCCAGGTCTCGGCTGCAAGACGCGAAGTACTGCTGGAGTACTCATGGCCAAGCCCCAACGTGCGGTCAGCGGTGGGAGCCCGCCAGCCAGCGTCGAACGTCCTCCATTGCCGTGCCGTCGCTGTCAGCGTCGATGGCGGCGGCCAGGTCTGCGATCGAGACGGCGGCGAGGGCGCGGTACCAGGCTTCCTGCGCCGCCGCCATGGCACGGGCGATGGCGCACGGGCGTTCGCACTGTCCGGCGGGGACGGCCAGCGGTCCGCGCTGCCGGATCTCGGTGCACCGGTACGCCGGCTCGGTGCCGTCGATGGCCTGGACCACTTCGAGCACGGTGAGCGAGACCGCGGGGCTCCGTTCCCCACAGACCGCGCCTACGGAAAGGTGCTGAAACGCCTGGGTGCCGAGCGAGTCGGCGAACTGCTGACCGGTTCCTTCGGGGTCGACGAGCTGGGGGTTCGTTCCCACGCCCGCAGGACCGGCCTGGGCGGACGGCTGTTGTCCGGCATCACCGCCGCCGCGCCCGGCGGCCGAGCGTGGTTGCTGACCTGGGATCAGGCGCATGACGCCCTCGCTTTCTACCGTCGCCACGGGTGGGGGGAGCCCGAGGCGGTGCACGGCCAGGAGGCGGACATCGTCGTGTTCTTGTCGCCGCCGTAGCGCCACTTTTCCGGACTGCCCGCTCCGAATCATGCGCGGATCCCGCACCGGCGGTGGTTGAAGGCCGAGGCGCACCGGAACGGCGGACGCCGGTACTCCCCGTCGGACGGCTCGCAATCGTCGCTAAGCGTTCGGTTGCTCCCGATGGGCCTTCTCCTGCGGGCGCCCGCAGGGGATCTCGTCGTTTCCGGGCCGTCGGCCGGCTCAGGCGGCGGTGACCGACTTCTCCGCGCGGAGGAGGAAGGCCCGCAGGACGAGCGCCGTCTGCATCCCGCACAGGGCCACGCCGAGGGCGGCGTGGGCGGCGAGTGAGCTCTCCAGACCCAGAAAGGTCTGGACGAAGGCGGCCACCAGGATGCCGACGGCCGCCATGAGCGGCCACCTCAGCCAGCGGTTGCGGCGCCACAACAGCACGGCGGCCACGACCTGAAGGAACACCAGGATCTCGAACACATAGGCGTTGAAGCCGTGCGCGTCGATCGAATCGACGTCGCCGTTCAGGAGCAACCCGGCCAGCAGGCCCTGCACCAAGGTCTCCAGACAGGCGAGAGCCGCCACGATCCGCAGCAGCATGACCGCTCCACGACCATCCACCCCCGGGGCCGCCGTGACCGGCACGGCCGCCCCGACGTGGGAGTGCGCACCCGCGGAAGAGGTGTCATTCATCGAAGTCCCCATTTCGTTCGGCTTCTTGGCGTTGATCGGACACCTTCAGCGGCCCCCGGACGCGGCCCCCGGTCGTCACCATCACCGGTTCTGTCCTTGTTCGCTCCGGTGACCGGGGCGACCGCAGGGCGGGTGTCGTACTGTCCGGGATCAGGAGTGTGCGGGCAGCAGCCCGGTGCTCTGGGCGTCCTGGGCGCCTGCCGGGCCTGTGGTGCCCTCGGCCGGGGGCTTGGGGCGCGGGGTGTTCATCAGGACGGCGACGATCAGTGCACCGGCCAGGATGATTCCTGCGGCCCACGTGCCGGCTGTCTCGAAGCCCTCCAGCGCCGCCTGTCTGGCGACGGCCGGGCTGCGGCCCTGCGAGGCGTGCGACGCGAGGTAGTCCGCGGTCGCGCTGGAGGCGATCGTGTTGAGCAGGGCGGTCCCGGTCGAGCTGCCGACCTGCTGCGTGGCGTTGAGGCTGGCCGAAGCGACGCCCGCGTCGCCCTGGTCGATGCCGTGGGTGGCGTAGTTGAAGGCCACCGGCATGATCATGCCCGCCCCGACGCCGAGCAGGAGCCCCGCGACCAGCACGCCCTCGACGTAGGAGGTGTCGGTCTCCATGGTGAGGATCCACAGCATGCCGGAGGAGATGAGAAGCATGCCGGGTACGATCAGCGCCCGCGGCGGGAGTCTGGGCAGCAGCCGGGCGGTGAGCCCGCCGGCCGACACCAGGACCGCCGTGGTCATCGGGAGGAAGGCCATGTCCGTTCGACCGCCGCGATCAGGGCGATCGGGATGTTGACGTACAGGCACCAGCGCCAGTCCAGGTAGTCGGTGAACGCCCCGCCCGTCAGCAGCCCGATCGCGCCGCCCGCGCCGGTGATGGCCCCCAGACCCCGAACGCCTTGGCGCGGTCCTTCGGCCGCGTGAACATCACCGTCAGCAGCGACAGCGCGGAAGGACCGAGCAGTGCGGCGAACCCGCCCTGCAGGGCGCGGGCGGTGAGCAGCATCTCGAAGTTCGACGCCGCGCCGCCGAACGCCGACGCGCCGGCGAAGCCGAGCAGTCCGATCAGGAAGGTCCGCTTGCGGCCGGTGTAGTCGGCGATCCGGCCGCCGAGGAGCAGCAGGCTGCCGAACGCCAGCGTGTACGCGGTGATGATCCACTGCCGGTCGCCGTCGGAGATCCCCAGATCGCTCTGGAGCGACGGCAGCGCGATGTTCACCACCGTGCCGTCCAGAACGATCACGAGCTGGGCCAGTCCGATGAAGCACAGCGCGGCCCAGCTGCGCGACGTGACCTCCGGACCCGGTGCCTTCGCGGTTGCCATTGACTTCGTCCTCACTCGTGCCGATGCGGGCCGCCCGGATCGTTCGTGCGGCGTGCTGACGAACACGAGTCGTCGGCAGCCGGAACCCTGTGACGGTGCAGTCGTGTGACCTGCGCCACCGGCCCCGGGTGTCACAACGCGGAGCGGAGCGGCGACTCGTGCATGAGGCGTGATCGAGAGCGAACAGACAGGAGCCGTTCATGAGCCAGCACGGCGAGCACGCAGCGGAGACGCCCGCTCGGGGCGACCGGGTGGATCCGGCCACCGCGGCGTTCGTCTCCCACCGCAACCTGCTGTTCACCGTCGCCTACGAGATGCTCGGCTCGGCCGCCGACAGCGAGGACGTGCTCCAGGAGACCTGGCTGCAGTGGGCGGACGTCGACCTCGACACGGTCCGGGACCAGCGTGCGTTCCTGGTGCGGATCACCACGCGCCGGGCACTGGACCGGCTGCGTACGCTGGCGCGGCGCAAGGAGTCCTACGTCGGACCCTGGCTGCCCGAGCCGCTGCTGACCGCGCCCGACGTGGCCGAGGACGTCGAGCTGGCCGACAGTGTCTCGATGGCGATGCTGCTGGTGCTGGAGACCCTGGGGCCGACCGAGCGGGCGGTGTTCGTGCTGCGCGAGGTCTTCGAGCTGCCCTACGACGAGATCGCCGAGGCCGTCGACAAGAGCGAGGGCGCGATCCGTCAGATCGCCCACCGGGCACGGGCACACGTCGCCGCGCGCCGACCGCGCACCGTCGTTTCCGCAGCCGAGACCCAAGACGCGCTTGAGGCGTTCCAGCGTGCACTCGAATCGGGCGATCTGCAGGGCCTGCTCGACAAGCTCGCGCCGGACGTCGTGTACCTGGGCGACAGCGGCGGGGCCGTACCGACCGCGGGGGCGCCCGTCGTCGGGGCCGTCCAGGTGGCCTCCCTGCTGACCACTTCCAGGCTGGGCCAGCTCGCCGCCGTGAAGCCGGCACAGGTCAACGGCCACCCGGCGCTGCTCCTCCAACTGCGGGGAGACCAACGCCGTCCTGGCCGTGCGCATCGACGAGGGCCGCATCACCGGGCTCTACGTGGTACGCAACCCCGAGAAGCTCTCGCACATGGAACATGTGACCGCCTTGAGCCGCTGAGCCGGCGCGCCCCCGGGGCGCATCGCCGCGTGTATCCGGTCGGTCGCCTCGGCGCCGAGCGAGAGCCCTCGCCCCCAGGGCCGGCCCTCTGCGTCCAGGAAGCGGAGGAAGCGACGTCGGGCGGGTCCTCGCCGCTAGTAGAAGCCAGGTACCGCTGCATCGACGCCAAACGTCATGCAGGGGCGCCGAGCGGCGGGTGCTCCAGCAGGCGGGGCTTGTACTCGACCATCTGGGTGCGGCCGTCGAAGGTGCGGTGGTCGGTCATGTCGAGGGCGACGTCCGGATAGCCGTCGTAGATGCGTTCTGCGCCGGTGGCCCCGGTGATCACCGGGAACATCACGACCCGGAAGCGGTCGACGAGTCCGGCTCGTAGCAGGGACCGGCACAGGCTGAGGCTGCCGATCGTGCTGAGGAGTCCCGGGCCACTCGCCTTCATGGCGCGGACCGCCTCGACGGCGTCGTCGCGGACGAGCGTGGAGTTGCCCCACGTCAGCGGCTCCTCCAGGGAGGAGGAGAACACCACCTTGGACGCCTGCGTGAGCTCGTCGACGGACGCCTCCTCCTCGGGCCTGAACTCGTCCTGGCCCGTCGGGACCTCGCCGGCGGCGAAGCCCGACATCAGGCGGTAGGTGTTCGCTCCCATCAGGTAGGTGACCTCGGGCTGCTCGCCGAGCCACGCGAGGTACTCCGGGCCCTCCAGGCCCCAGAACCCGGGCCATCCCTCTCCGGACGCGTAGCCGTCGAGGGAGGTGATGAAATCGACGAGAAGCTCCGACATGGCGGTGTCCTTTCCTCGGATGTCACGAGCTTGGACCGGCCGGGAGCCACAGACTCATCGCCGCGCTGAGGCGTAACGAGAAAACCCGCGACGCTGCAGCCGGCCAGGTCGGCGGAGCGGTACCCGGACGGGACCCCTCCCGGTGGCGGGCCGCTACAACTCGGGGAAGACCTTCCGTAGAACGGAGTTCCCCCCCCATGAGGCCGCGCGTACGCTCCAGCCGTGCCGGGTTGTCCGCCCTCGCCGCCGTGATCGCGGTGGCGGCGGCCACCCTGGCCGGCTGCGGCTCGGACACCGACGACGCAGCACAGCCTGACGACGCCGACACGACAACCGTGTCGCCGTCTCCCACAGACAAGGAGTCGGATCCGAAGTCGGCGTCCCCCTCCGCCACCACCGAACCCGACCCCACGGCCTCCGAGTTCACTCCCCTCGCCCCGGAGGACGCAGCGGACGGGGCAGATGTCGGTGCCTGCGCCGACGGCGAGTGCGAGGTCGCGGTGACGGCGGGCACCAGCATTCCCTTCGACGCGGACATCGGCGGGGTGAGCGTCGCCGATGTGGGCAAGAGCCAGGTGACGCTCGCGATGACATACGCCAGCGGCGGCAGCGGCTCCATTCAGGCGGGAGTCGGACCTCGGGGCGGCAGCTTCGGCAACGTCAACACGGTGATCATCGAGTTCGCCGTGCTGGGCATCGAGGACGGCACGGCGGTCGTCAGCTTCGCCCCCGAGAAGCCGTGACGCGTCGCCCAGGAGACGTTCACACCCGTTGCTTGGTTGGGGACAGCACCGAGATCGTCATGCTGCGACCACCCGGCGGACGTACGCGGCTGAAGCTCCCGATTCTTACGCCGCCGGACCGCCTCCCGGGTTCGCCGCTCGCGCAACGTCGCCTTTGAGGTGCGCGGCCTCCAAGTCGCGGTCTACGATGCCGCCGTCGACGGCTGCGGCCTGGTGGGAGGCGTCTGCGCGTACGAGGGCGAGTGGTGGACGGTCTACGTCCGTGGATCCGGATGAATCACCGTCTCGTTGGCCGAGCGCATCGAGAAGCAGGGAGACATCGTGAGCACGACCGTCACTGACGAACAGGTCCGGGCTCTGGCCGAGACCGCGAAACCCTTCAGCCTGGCGCTCCTTCAGTGGGGGCCGGAACGGACCATGGACGGCGCGGACGCGATCGAGCTCGAACACCAACGACGCATGGTGTCGCTGCGTGCTGACGGGGTGATCGCGGTCCTGTGCCCGGTCGCCTCCGACACCGTGGCCGGCGTCGCGATCATGACCGTGCCGAGCGAGGAAGCCGCGGAGATCATGGCCGGGGATCCCTGCGTGCGGGCCGGGATGATGCGCTACGAGGTCCACCCGTGCCACGGCTTCCCCGGCGACGCCGTCCCCGCATGAACGATCCCGGCCGGGGCCGGGCCGGAGGTGTTGTTGCGGCGGCCGGTGTCGAGGCCGGTGGGTTCGGCGGCGGGGTGGGCCGTGCGGCGGCGGGCGGCGCTGATGTCCAGTACTCCTGGGGCGGGCCCGCGGTGCGGGGGCCTTGTGGGCGGAGACGGTCGCGGCGTGCGCAGTTCACCGACTACGACCACTTCGCCCGCGCACAACCATGCGCGCTCAGATCATCCTGGACATCATCGCCTGCTGCGCCCGCAGCGCGGCACTGATCGGCGACCGCATCATGAGCCTGATCCACAGCAACGACCCGGACATCGACTTCGAGCCGGTCGGTGCCTTGCCGGTGATGTGGAACGCCGCCGAGTGGCACCACGCGAGGCGTGACCCCGACACGGCATAGGCAAGCGCCACGACGCCGAGTGACCTGCGCACCGCCTGATGCTCAGCGGCCACGGATGGGCCGACTGCACGGTCGCGGCCATGCCGGCGCCGTCCACGTCACGGGTGAGCCTAAGCTCCACGCCGGTGCGATAGCGCCTGGTTCGGGGGCCGTCGGTGCTCGCGCACTCGCCCCTCACCTGAACTGGGGCGGGGGCGTCTTAGGGTGGATTCATGCGTAAGGGTGCGATCACGCGGGAGGCGGTGCTCAAGACCATCGCCGAGCACGATGAGTTGGGACGCGAGCGGTTCTTGTCGGCCTACGGCTTCGGGCGGGCCCGGTCGTATCTGCTCATACACCAGGGACAGGAGTACGACTCCAAGGCCATCGCCGGCGTGGCCCATAAGTGGGATCAAGGCAGGGCACTCCGGTCGGAGGAGTTCAGCGGCGGCAAGGACCACGCGGCGGGCTGGCTGAAGCGGGCCGGGTTCCACGTCAGGGCAATCAAGAACCCTGACTGGGCGCGTGATGAGATCATCCTTGCCTGCCAGCTCGTTATGGACAACGGATGGAAGGGCATGGACGCCCACAACCAGCAGGTCATAGAGCTGTCCGGGCTGCTCCAACTTCTTCCCATCCACGCCGAAGGTGAGCGCAACGAGAAGTTCCGCAACCCCAACGGCGTGGCCCGCAAGACCTACGACATCGCCACCCGGCATCCCGACTACCGCGGCAGGAAGACCAACGGCGGTGTCCTTGATGGCGAGGTACTGCATGAGTTTCTGGCCAGGCCCGCCGAGATGGCCAAGGCTGCCCAGTTGATCCGCCAGGGCATCACGGACGGCGGACTCCAGACCCTGCCTCCGGTGGATGATGAGGAACTTGACGAGTACAGCGTGCCTGAAGGCCGCCTGCTACTGCGTCAGCACAGGGCGCGGGAGCGGAACAAGACCCTGCGGAAGAAGAAAATCGCAGCGGTGCTACGGCAGGGCGGAACTCTGAGTTGTGAGGCATGCGGCTTCGACTTCGAGGAGGTCTACGGCGACCGGGGTGCCGGGTACATCGAGTGCCACCACGTCGTACCGCTGCACGAGGCCGGCGAGGCCCGGACCAAGCTCAGTGATTTGGCGCTGATCTGCGCAAATTGCCACCGCATGATCCACCGCCGCGCTCCCTGGCCAACGCCCGCCGAACTGCGCGCCACCATCGAGGCCGGTAGGGCGGCAGACCTGAACGCCGCGATCGTCGTAGAGCAACGAAGCACAGCAAGCACAGCAGCCGAAGCCACTCGTGACCAACCGCAAGCGTCCGCGTGAACTGCCGTGCAGACGAGAGCGACCGTACTGCCGGTGGCCACATCCCCATAGGCCTACTTCAAGCTCGGTCGTCGTGATCGGTCGAGATCTTCGTCGGTTCCGGGAAGTGTTCCAGCAGGACGCCTTCTTCAGCTTTTGTTCGCGGTCGCGTGTGGTTGCTGGCGTGCCTGGGTGCGGAACTGTGCGGGTGACGAGCCGACGACGCGGCGGAACGCGGTGCTGAAGGCGCTCTCGGAGAGGTAGCCGGTGGCGCGGGCGAGTTCGGAGATCGACAGCGTGTTGCGGGTGAGGGCGTCGCGGGCGAGGCTCATGCGCCACTGGATCAGGTACTCCAGCGGCGGGACGCCGACGTGGCTCTTGAAGGCCTGGGCGAACGCGGAACGCGACATGTGGCTGATCTCGGCGAGTTCCTTGAGGTTCCAGGAGTGGGCCACGTCCGCGTGTACGGCGCGCAGGGCGGCGCCGATGCCGTCCTCGTTCAGGGCGCCCAGCCAGCCGGTGGGCCGGTCCGTCTGGCCGGCGTGAGCGCGCAGCATGTGGACGAGCAGGATCTGGGCGAGGTGGTTCTGCACCAGCGGGCCGCCGGGGGCGGCGGCGCCGACCTCCGTGGCCAGGAGGTCGATCAGTTGCGCGAGCCGCCTGCCTTGCGGGTCGGCTACGCGGACGGTCACGAGCGGTGGCAGGAGGTCGGTCAGGAGGGATGCGTTCCGGTCGTCGAAGGCGATGTGCCCGACGCAGAGGTAGAGGTCCTCCTCGGACTCCGGGCCGATCCGTACGAACCCGTCTTCGGCGCCCGCCCACACCTGCTCCGCGGGGCGCGGGTGTGCGTCGGGCGTGCTGGCCAGCACGTAGGGCGGCGGGTTGCCCAGCATGAAGGTGTCGCCCGCCCGCAGGAGCACCGGCTCGTGGCCTTCGAGGACCAGCCAGCACGTGCCGTGCACGAGGCCGCCGATCCGCACGTGCGGGAACGTGTCGAAGCGCAGCGCCCACTCTCCCGCGGCCCGGAGGCTGGGCCCGATGACCGTGCGGGGCCGGAGCAGACCGATCGCGTCGGCCACGGGATCCCGGAAGCCGAGCACCGGGCACCACCTCCTGGACGATACGTAAAGAACAGCGGACTCTGCATCATGGATAGTATCCCCGATCTCCCGCAGTATCGATGGCGAACGGTCGGCATCGAGACAGTGACGGAGACACCCGCATGGGACAGCTGGAAGGCAGGACGTCGGTGGTCACCGGGGGCAGCACCGGTATCGGTCTGGCCACCGCCGTACGGCTGGCGGACGAGGGCGCGTACGTGTTCGTCACCGGCCGGCGCAAGACGGAGCTGGACGCGGCCGTGGCGGCCGTCGGGCCGGACCGGGCGACGGGGGTGGCCGGCGACGTCTCCGAGGCGGCCGACCTCGACCGGCTCTACGAGGCGGTCCGGGCGCGGGGCAGGGGCCTGGACGTGGTCGTGGCGAACGCGGGGACCGCCGCGTTCGTGACGCTGGAGCAGACCACCGAGGAGCACCTCGACCAGACCTTCGCGGTCAACGTCCGGGGCACGCTGCTCACCGTGCAGAAAGCGCTGCCGCTGCTCAACGACGGGGCCTCGGTCGTGCTGATCGGGTCCACGGCCGCCGACCGCGGCATGGAGGCGTTCGGCGCGTACGCGGCGTCGAAGGCCGCGGTCCGCTCCTTCGCGCGGACGTGGTCCAACGAGCTGAAGGGCCGCGGCATCCGGGTCAACGCGGTCTCGCCGGGCATGGTCGAGACGCCGGGCAACACCGCCGTGGTCGGCGGCGAGGAGGCGATGCGGGGCGTCAGGGAGGCTGCCGCCACGATGGTGGCCAAGGGCCGGATGGGCCGGCCCGAGGAGGTCGCCGCGGCGGTGGCCTTCCTGGCCTCGGAACAGAGCAGTTACCTCGTCGGTGCGAACATCTATGTGGACGGCGGCGTGAACCAGATCTGAGCAGGCACCACACCGCGGGACGCGGCCGCCATGGACGGCGAACCGGGCCTACCGCCCCGGCCTGCTCGCGCCGGTTCCCGCGGGCCCTGCGAGGACGGGTGGCTGTCCCCGCATCACCCGGCGGGCAGGTAGGCGATGGCGTCGATGTCGACCAGGAAGCCCAGCGGGGGCGGGGACTGCATCGTCATGCGGGCCGGGAGGTAGTCGCCGAAGTACGTCCGGTAGACCGCGTTCATCCTGGCCCAGTCGTCGACGTCCTTCATGTGGATCGTGACCTTCACCAGGTCGTCCAGCGTGCCGCCGGCCGCTTCCAGGATCGCCCGGAGGCTGCCCATGACGTGTGCGGTCTGCTCCTCGATGCCGCCCTCGACGGTCTGCCCGGTCTCCGAGTCGTACGGGACCGTGCCGGAGATGAACAGGTAGTCGCCGGCGTGGACGGCCTGGGGGAACGGGCCGACGGGGAGCACCGCGTTCGGGGTGTGGACGGTGCGCTTGGCGGGGGTGTGCTGCTGCGTGTCGTTCACGGGGACCTCCGGGTCGCGGGGGTGTACGTGCGTCAACCGTGCTGCTCTTCGTCCGCCCGGGCGGTCTCCGGGCCGTGGTCCGCCGTCGCGCCGCCGTAGCGGGCGGGCGGGTAGCTCATGACCGAGAGCACGCGGGCGCCTTCGCGGGAGTGGTAGCGGTGCGGTACGTCGCCCGGGAACCACAGGGCGTCGCCCGGCGACAGGGTCGCCTCCCGGCCCTCCGGGCCCGTTTCCAGCGAGCCCTCGACGCAGTAGACGAGTTCCTCGGTGCCGGGCGGGTGCAGGCTGGTGTACGGGGTGCCGGCCAGGACGCGGACGTCGTAGATCTCGGTGCGGTGGCTGCGGCCCTCGGCGAGGACCAGGCGGGCGACGAGGCCGCTCTCCGACGTCATCGAGGGGCCGTCGCCGGACCGGACGAGGCGGACCCGGGGGGCGTCCTCCTCGCCGAGGAGCGTGCCGAGCGTGATGTCGAAGGCGCGCGCGAGGCGCCACATCGTCTCCAGCGACGGGTTGCCGGTGCCGGATTCGAGTGTCGACAGGAGCGTCTTCGACAGGCCGGTCCGGCCCGCCAGCGCGCCGAGCGACCAGCCGCGGGCCTCGCGGTGCGCCCGGACGGCCCGGGCGACGCCGCCGGTGGTGGAAGCGAATGCACTGTCCATTATGGTTTCCGATCGTACAGTGAAGTTGTCGATCCGTGAAGACGCGGCGGTCGCGGCCGGGGTTGTTGCAACGTTGCATGCGACGTGTGCCGGCTTGCCTGCCGCGTGGTTTACAACGTTGCATCTAGATGCTGGGATGGCGGGACGACACCCCGTCCGACCCGACGTCCGCCACCGGGAGCCGCTTCGCCATGTCCGACTCGTACGCGCCGCCCGCCCCCGCGGGCACGCCCCGCCCGGAGTACCCCCGCCCCGGCTTCGTCCGGGCGGACTGGCTCAACCTCAACGGCACCTGGCAGTTCGCCCGCGACCCCGGGGACAGCGGGCTGGAGCGCGGGCTCGTCGGCGCCGAGCTGCCCGAGCGCATCGTCGTGCCCTTCTGCCCCGAGTCGGAGCTGTCCGGCATCGGGGACACCGACTTCCACCACGCCGTGTGGTACCGGCGCACCGTGCGCATCCCCGCCGAGTGGGCCGGCCGGCGGCCGGTGCTGCACTTCGGGGCCGTCGACCACGACGCCACCGTGTGGGTCAGCGGCCGCGAAGTCGCCCGGCACAGCGGGGGTTTCACCCCGTTCAGCGCCGACCTCGGCGACGTCGTACGGGCCGGCGAGGACGCCGTCGTCGTGGTACGGGCGCGGGACGCCGCCCGGGGGCCGCAGGCGCGGGGCAAGCAGTCGACCGCGTACGACAACCACGCCTGCTTCTACACCCGCACCACCGGCATCTGGCAGACCGTCTGGCTGGAGCCCGTCGCGGACACGCACCTGGAGCGCCCCCGCATCACCCCCGACCTGGCCGCCGGCTGCTTCCACGTCGAGGCCCCCCTCGCCGGCGGCCGCACCGGCCACCGCGTCCACGCCCGGCTGCGCGACGCCGCCGGCGTCGTCGCCGAGGCGGACGTCGCGGCGGACCTCGACCTCGCGCCGCGGCTCGTGCTGCCCGTACCCGACGACCGGCGCCGCCCCTGGTCCCCCGAGGATCCGCATCTGTACGAACTGACGCTGGAACTGACCGGTCCCGACGGCACCGTGACCGACCGCGCCGTCTGCACGGCCGGTCTGCGCGCGGTGACGGTCGACGGGAAGCGGATCCTGATCAACGGCAAGCCGGTCTTCCAGCGGCTCGTGCTCGACCAGGGCTGGTACCCCGACGGCCTCATGACCGCCCCCGACGACGCCGCCCTCGTACGCGACATCGAACTCTCCCGCGCCGCCGGCTTCAACGGCGCCCGCCTGCACCAGAAGGTCTTCGAGGAGCGCTACCTGCACCACGCGGACCGCCTCGGCTACCTGGTCTGGGGCGAGTTCGGCGACTGGGGCGCCGGCACCGGCGGCCCGGTCGGCCCCGACAACCAGCAGCCCACCGCCGGCTTCGTCGCCCAGTGGCTGGAGGCCGTCGAACGCGACTACTCCCACCCCGCCCTCATCGGCTGGTGCCCGCTCAACGAGACGCGGCAGCAGCTGACCGACCGGCAGAGCGTCCTCGACGACGTCACGCGCGCGATGTTCCTCGCCACCAAGGCCGCCGACACCTCCCGGCCCGTCCTCGACGCCTCCGGCTACGCCCACCGCGTGCCGGAGGCCGACGTCTACGACTCGCACTGCTACGAGCAGGACCCCGAGGTCTTCGGCGCGCTGATGGCCGGGCTGCGCGCGGGCACACCGTTCGTCAACCCGCAGGACGAGGCGGCGGGGCAGACCTGGTCGCTGCCGTACGGCGGACAGCCCTACTTCTGCAGCGAGTTCGGCGGCATCTGGTGGAACCCGGAGGAGGCGGCGTCGGCGGCGGGGGAGGACCGGCTGGTGTCGTGGGGGTACGGGCAGCGGCCGCGCGACGAGGAGGAGTTCCACGAGCGCTTCGCCGGGCTGACCGGGGTGCTGCTGGGGGACCCGGACATGTTCGGGTACTGCTACACGCAGCTGACGGACGTCTTCCAGGAGCAGAACGGGATCTACCGGTTCGACCGGTCGGAGAAGCTGGACGTGCGGCGGGTGCGGGCGGCGCAGCTGCGGCCGGCGGCGTTCGAGGCGGGGCGGGGGAGCGGGGGCACCGGGGAGGTGCCGTAGGCGGCGGGTGCGGGCGGCGGGCGTGCGGGGAACTCCGGGAAGCGGGCGGCGCGTTCTGCCGAGAGTTCGCCGAGTTTCCCCAGGTGTGCAGATCCCTGCCGTCCACCGTCACGGAAGGCCCGCAACCATGACTCCGGACCACCCCCGCAACGACCCCCGCAGCCCCCGGCTCTCCCGCCGCCTGCTCCTCGGTGCCGCCGCCGGCGCGACGCTGGCGGCCGGCACGGGCACGGCGTACGCCGCGAGTGCGCCGTACGGCACGACCCGCCCCGCCGGGACCTGGCCGACCGAGTTCCCGCTCCCCGACGGCTGGCTCCCCGAGGGCATCACCATCGGCCGCCGCCCGTACGCCTACATGGGCTCCCGCGCCAACGGCGCCGTCCTCCGCGCCGACCTGCGCACCGGCGCCGGAAAGGTCGTCCACGCCGGCGCCCCCGGGACGGCGGCCATCGGCCTGAAGCTGGACCGCGACGGCCTGCTGTACGTCGCGGGCGGCGTCGGCGGCACGGCGAGCGTCATCGACGCCCGCACCGGCGCCGTCGTCGTCACCCACCGGCTGACGCCCCCGGCCGGCCACTTCGTCAACGACACCGTCCTCCTCGGCCGTACCGCCTGGTTCACCGACTCGCACGCGGCGGTCCTCTACGGCGTCCCCCGCGGCCGCCGCGGCGAGGTCCGCGTCCTCCCGCTCACCGGCGACTGGGTCCAGACCCCGGACGCCTTCAACGCCAACGGCATCGTCGACGCGCCCGACGGCCGCGGCGTGATCGTCGTCAGCAGCGATCCCGGCCGCCTGTACCACGTCGACCTGCGGACCGGCCACGCCACGCAGATCGCCCTGCGCGGCGCGGCGGACGTCGCCAACGGCGACGGCCTGGTGCGCGTCGGGCACACGCTGTACGTGGTCCAGAACCGCGCCAACCTGGTCGCGGCGTTCCGCCTGGACCGCGCCGTGCGCACCGCCACCCTGCACCGCACGATCACCGACCCCCGCTTCGACGTCCCCACCACGGCGGCCCGCTTCGGCAACCGCCTCTACCTGGTCAACGCCCGCTTCACGTCCCCCCAGGAACCGGACACCGCCTTCAACGCGGTAGCGGTCCCCCTCTGACCCCTCCGCCCCGTCCCCACCCTCTCCGCCCCGCCCGCCGCGAGGCCGGCCCCGCGGCGGGCCAGGCGGAGGGGGGAGGTGTCGAATTAGTTCGATTCTGTACGCATCTTGACCCTCTTCGGTGGCGGGCCCATGCTGGGAGCGCTCCCACGCGGCGCCGCAGCCAACCCGTGGAGAGGACCCCCCAACGTGCGCAGGATCAGCAGACTCCGACTCGCCGGATCACTCATGC
>NZ_BAAAPF010000174.1:0-15254 GCF_039531005.1 Streptomyces synnematoformans | reverse complement strand
CGGCCGCAGCGCGGCCGGACGGGGCGTAGGGACGCACGGGAGCGCGGCTCCGGCTCCGGGGCCGGGTCCGGGTCCGGTTCCGGTTCCGGGGCCCGCTCCGGCTCCGGGGCGGCCGCGGCGCGGCGCGGCGGGCGGCTCTCCGCCGCGCTGGTCGCCGCCGCCGTGCTGCTCGGCTGCTTCGCCGCCTTCGCGGCCGTGCAGGCCAGCGGCGGCGACGACCCGGCCGCGGAGAACGCGGCGCTGGTGGACGCGGCGCTGACCAGCGAGGTCAAGGGCGGTGTCGGGGAGGCCGTGGAGGCGGTGTTCTCCGTCGACTACACCGACGTCGGCGAGAACGAGAAGGCCGCCCGTGCGTACCTGACCGGCGACGCCGTCGAGCAGCACCGGCGGATGCTCGGGGACCTGCGCAAGCAGGCGCCGAAGCAGAAGCTCGTCCTCACCACCACCGTCACCGACTCGGCGGTGGAGCTGGCCGACGACGACGCGGCCCGCGTGCTGGTCTTCGCCGACCAGCGCAACACCCGTACCGACACCGACGAGACGTCGTACGGCGCCGCGATGGTCGCCGTGGACGCGGTGAAGGACGGCGACAGGTGGCGGATCTCGAACATCGACACCTTCGGCTGACGGCACGACGACGACCACCGCACCACCCGACCCACTCGCCGCCGGGAGGCAGGTTCATGGCTTCACTCAGCAGACTGCGCCGCAGCGTGGCGACGGCGGCGCTCGCGGCGGCCGCGATGGTCGCGCTGACCGCGTCGCAGGCGCCGGGCGACGAGGGCGGCCGGGTGCCGGACGGCGGCGCCGAGGACCGGCTCGACACCGTCCCCGTGCTGCCGCCCGGCACGCCGGGCGACGGCCAGTACCACACCGAGATCCCGCCGCTGCAGGGCATGGACCCGGTCGTCGGCACGCAGCCGACGCCGCCGGCCGTGGTCGAGCGGCAGGCGGGCGTCCCGGCCACCGTGCTGGCCGCGTACCGGCAGGCGGAGCGGCGGCTGGCGGCGAGCGACCCCGGGTGCGGGCTGGAGTGGGAACTGCTGGCCGCCATCGGCAAGGTGGAGTCCGGCCACGCGCGCGGCGGCGCGGTGGACGCCGACGGCACCACCGTCACCCCGATCCTCGGCCCGGTGCTCAACGGCGACGGCTTCGCGCACATCGCCGACACCGACGGCGGCCGGTACGACGGCGACACCGGCTACGACCGCGCCGTCGGGCCCATGCAGTTCATCCCGTCGACCTGGGCGGGGTGGGCCGTGGACGGCAACGGCGACGGGCGGGCCGACCCGAACAACGTCTACGACGCGACCCTGGCGGCCGGCCACTACCTGTGCGCGGGCTCCCGGGACCTGCGGGTGCCGGCCGATCTGGACCGGGCGATCCTGAGCTACAACCACTCCCGGGACTACGTGAACACGGTGCTGGCCTGGCTCGGGTTCTACCGCTCCGGCGTGCACGCCGTACCCGACGGCACCGGCGCCCTGCCGGCCAGCTCCGGCGCCGGCAACGCCGGTTCGGTGCCGCCGAAGGGCAGCCGCACGGCGCCCGGCGACCGGGGCGGCGGCATCGAGGTGGGGCCGCGGCCGAGCCCGCCGGGCGGCGGCTCGGCGGCCCCGGGCGCTTCCGGCGACCCGGGCGGTTCCGGTGACCCGGACGGCTCGGGCGGCTCCGGCGACCCGGGTGACGGCGCCGACGGCGGTACGGACGGCTCCGGCGGCGGCGACCCGAGTCCCGGCCCCAGCCCCAGCGAACCGGGCGACACCGGCGGCTCCGGCGGCACCGAGGACCCGGGCGGCGACGCGGGCGGCACCGGCGACGCGGGCGGCACGGGCGACCCGGACCCGAGCGAGCCCGGCGACCCGGACCCGAGCGACAGCTGCTCCGCCGACCCGGGCGAGTCGCCGTCGCCGAGCCCGACCGACTCCGGCGCGTCCCCCTGCCCCGACGACTCCACCTCGCCGGACCCGGACCCGGGCACGACCTGACACGCGCCGACGCGTCACCGCCGGTCGCCGGCGCAGCCGGGACCGGCGGGGTGCCTACGCCGTCCGCTCAGACCAGCGTGGCGTTCAGCGTGATGTTCTCGACGCCCGCCAGCGCCTTGCTCACCGGGCAGTTGGCCTTGGCGTCCGCGGCGGCGGCCTGGAAGTCCTCCTCGGACAGCCCCGGCACCTTCGCCTGCACCGTCAGCACGATGCCGGTGATGCCCTCGCCGGGCTGGAAGGTGACGTCGGCGCTGGTGTCGAGGGCCTCGACCGTGTAGCCCTTGCCGGCCAGGCCGTGCGAGAAGGCCATCGAGTAGCACGCGGAGTGGGCCGCCGCGATCAGCTCCTCGGGGCTGGTCTTGCCGCCGGGCTCGGCGGAGCGCGCCGGCCAGCTCACGTCGTACGTGCCGATCTTGGAGGATTCGAGGGCGACGGTCCCCTTGCCCTCCAGCAGGTTGCCCTCCCAGTGGGTCTTCGCGGTGCGGGTGGTTGCCATGGCGGTCAGCCTCCGAGTCTGGAGCGAAAGACGGTACGTGCCCAAGTTATCGGTGCCGGCGGGGCGGGGTGTGCCCGGGCCGCGCCCCGGCGCCCGCGTGGCGCAGATCACAAGCCGGGCGGGAAATAGCGGGGAGTGCCTCCCCGTTTAGCCAGTGTCCGAAGAAAACGGGGAGTCAGTCCCCGGAAGTCACCAGGGAGGCAACCATGGGCACGGGCAAGGGCGCCACGCTCCCCGGCCAGCGGCAGCAGCGGCAGCGTCAGCCGCGGCTGCGCGCCGACGCCTCCCGCAACCGCGAACGGATCATCGACGCCGCCCGGGAGGCGTTCGTGGAGTGGGGCCCCGACGTCCCGCTCGACGAGATCGCCCGCCGCGCCGGCGTCGGCAACGCGACGGTCTACCGGCACTTCGCCGACCGCCGCGAGCTGATCCTCCAGGTGACCCTGGAGTCCATGCGCCGCGTCACGGCCCTGGCGGAGGCCGCGCTCACCGACGACGGCACCGAGCCGTTCGAGGCGCTGCGGCGCTTCGTGCACCGGGGCGCCGACGAGCGGATCGGGTCGCTGTGCCCGCTGCTCGCCGACGGCTTCGACGCGGCGGCGCCCGAGGTGGTCGACACCCGCAACCGGCTCGACACCGCACTGGAGGACCTGATGGCGCGGGCCCGCGCCGACGGCACCCTCCGCGACGACGTCGGCGTCGGCGACCTGATGGTCGCCCTCGCCCAGCTCACCAGGCCGCTGCCCGGGCTGGAGTGCGGTGTGGAGTTCGACACGTACGTGCACCGGCATCTGGCGCTGTTCGTCGACGGTCTGATGAATCCTGCCAGGTCAACGCTGTCCGGCAGCGCGGCCACGTTCGAGACGCTGCGGCGGAGAGGCACGTGAGGAACCGGAAAAATGAGGTGATCTGCGAGCCGTGAGTCTGTTCTGATCATCGGGACTCTTCTGCCGCTTCCGCGCCCCGCGCGGTGATGTGCACCAACGACGTTATCGATCAACCCCTGAACTCGAATGGTGGGTACCCCCATGCCAGAAACGGCACTGCAGCCTGATCCGAGGCGCTGGAAAGCCCTCGCGTTCATCGCTGTGGCCCAGCTGATGGTCGTCCTCGACGCGACCATCGTGAACATCGCGCTGCCCTCCGCGCAGGAGGACCTCGGCATCTCCGACGGCAACCGCCAGTGGGTCATCACGGCCTACGCGCTCGCCTTCGGCGGCCTGCTGCTCTTCGGCGGCCGCATCGCGGACCTCTGGGGCCGCAAGCGCACCTTCGTCACCGGGCTCATCGGCTTCGCCGCGGCCTCCGCGCTCGGCGGCGCCGCGACCGGCCAGGC
This sequence comes from Streptomyces synnematoformans, assembly GCF_039531005.1. Taxonomy (NCBI): domain Bacteria; kingdom Bacillati; phylum Actinomycetota; class Actinomycetes; order Kitasatosporales; family Streptomycetaceae; genus Streptomyces; species Streptomyces synnematoformans. The sequence continues at coordinate 11,434 of NZ_BAAAPF010000174.1, read as the reverse complement.
CATGCTGTTCGGCGCCCGCGCCCTGCAGGGCGTCTTCGGCGCGCTGCTCGCGCCGGCCGCGCTGTCGCTGCTCGCCGTCCTCTTCACCGAGGGCAAGGAGCGGGCCAAGGCGTTCGGCATCTACGGCGCCATCGCCGGTGGCGGCGGTGCCGTCGGTCTGATCCTCGGCGGCGTGCTGACCGAGTACCTGGACTGGCGCTGGACGTTCTTCGTGAACATCCCGTTCGCCGTGGTCGCCGTGCTCGGCGCCATGGCCGTCATTCACGACCCGAAGGGCAGCAGGAACCGCTCCTCGCTCGACATCCCGGGCGTGCTGCTGGCGACCAGCGGCCTGGTGGCGCTGGTGTACGGCTTCACCCGGGCCGAGGCCGAGGGCTGGACCGACACGCTGACGCTGGTCATGTTCGTCGCGTCCGTGGTGCTGCTGGCCGCGTTCGTGGCGGTGGAGTCCAAGGTCAAGAACCCGCTGCTCCCGCTGCGCGTCCTGCTGGAGCGCAACCGCGGCGGCGTCTACCTGTCGCTCGGCCTCGCGGTCATCGCGATGTTCGGCGTCTTCCTGTTCCTCACCTACTACCTGCAGATCGTGAAGGGCTACAGCCCGGTCAGAACCGGCGTGGCCTTCCTCCCGATGATCGTGGGCATGATCGTCGGCTCGACGCAGATCGGCGCCCGGCTCATGACCCGCGTGCAGCCGCGGCTGCTGCTCGCGCCCGGCTTCCTGGTGGCCGCGCTCGGCATGCTGCTGCTGGCCCAGATGGAGCCCGGCAGCTCGTACGCCGCGCTCGTCCTGCCCGCGCTAGTGCTGCTGGGCCTCGGCCTCGGCACGGCGTTCATGCCGGCCATGTCCCTGGCCACCTACGGGGTGCAGCCGCGCGACTCCGGCGTCGCCTCGGCGATGGTCAACACCTCGCAGCAGGTCGGCGGCGCCATCGGCACCGCGCTGCTGAACACGATCGCGGCCAGCGCCACGACCGACTGGATCTCCTCGCACGCCGCCGAGGCCCGCACTCTGGGCCGCGAGGGCTTCGCGAACTCCGCGGCCGTGCACGGCTACTCCACCGCGATCTGGTGGGCGGTCGGCATCCTGGTGGTCTCCGCGGCCCTCGCCTACGGCCTCGTCACCACCCGGGCCCAGTCCGGGCACGAGGTCACCGGGGGCGACGGCACGGATGCGCAGGACGAGGTGCAGGCTCCGGTGATGGTCCACTGACCGCGCGGACGCACTGACTCGAAGAAGAGTTCAGGGCTGGGCGAAGGCCCCTTTCCGTTCCTCGGGGGGACGGGAAGGGGCCTTCGTCGCGTCTCGCCACCGTCTCGCCACCGTCTCATCGCCGTCTCACGGCCGTCTTGCCACTGGCTCGCTCGCCACTGCTCGCCGCCGCTGTCTCTCCGTGGTTTCGGCGTGTGCGCGGTGCCCCGTGCCTGCCGGCCGCCTCAGCCGAGCTGGACGGAGCGCTTGGCGAGCCCCATCCAGAAGCCGTCGATGACGCTGCGCTGCGTGGGCAGGTCGTCCTCGGCGGCGCCGAGGGTGACGAACAGCGGGGCGAAGTGCTCGGTGCGCGGATGGGCCAACTGGCCCGCGGGCGACTTGTGCGCGAAGTCCAGCAGCGCGTCCACGTCCTGCGCCGCCAGTGCCTCGCGGCCCCACGCGTCGAACTCCGCCGACCACGCCGGCGGCCCGCCGCCCGGGTGCCGCAGCGCGGCGAGGTTGTGGGTGAAGAAGCCGCTGCCGACGATCAGCACCCCCTCCGCGCGAAGCGGCGCGAGCCGGCGGCCGAGCGCGAGCAGCCGCCCGGGGTCGAGGGTCGGCATGGAGACCTGCAGCACGGGGACGTCGGCGTCCGGGTACATCTCCACCAGCGGCACGTACGCGCCGTGGTCGAGGCCGCGGTCGGGGAAGTCCTGCACGCCGTCGCCGGGGGTGCGCAGCAGCTTGCGTACGGCGTCGGCCAGCGCGGAGGCGCCGGGGGCGGGGTAGCGGACGCGGTAGTAGTGCTCGGGGAAGCCCCAGAAGTCGTAGACCAGCGGGACGGTGGCGGTGGCGCCGAGGGCGAGCGGGGCCTCCTCCCAGTGCGCGGAGACCACGAGGATCGCGCGCGGGCGGGGCAGCCCGGCGGCCCAGGCGGCCAGCTCGGCGGGCCAGACGGGGTCGTCGGCGAGCGGCGGGGCGCCGTGGGAGAGGTAGAGCGCGGGCATGGTGGGCATGGTGGTCACCGCCTGAAGTTTAGACTTCAATCAACCATACCCGCGCTCGGCCGGCACTCCTTCCCGGCCACCGCTCTGCCGGCACCCCCCGGCTCGATGGGAGCGCCGGCTCGATCAGAACGCCGGCTCGATCAGAACGCCGGCTCGATCAGAACGCCGGGTCGATGAGCGCCACGGACTGCAGCGCGGCCGCGCGTGCGGCGTCGTCGCCCACGTCCAGCGCGGTGTCGACGAACTTGATCGCGTGCTCGTCGCCGTGCGCCGCCGCCCGGGTCAGCAGCTCCTCCGCCGCCTCCGCCGCGTCGCCCGCCGCCGGCGGCGCCGGGTCCCGCTCCGCCGGCAGCGGCTCGGCCGGCCCGTACGCGGCCGTCACGGCGGCGCTCGCCGCCCACGCGGCCGCGTAACTCGGCGCCCACAGCTCGCGGGGGAGCGCCGGCAGCGCGCGGAGCACGGCGTTCGGCGCCGTCGCCGCGTGCACCAGCATCACCGGCTTGCCGCGCCCGTACGCCGCATAGCGGTGCACCGCCGCCCGCACCAGCCCCGCCAGCGCGGCGCGCGCCTCCTCCGGCGTACCCGCCGGGGCCAGCGCGCCCACCGCCGCCGGCCAGCCCGGCTTCGACTCCGGGGTCAGCTGCGCCAGCCGTTCGCGGATGCCGCCGGCCTGCGCCGGCACCGCGGGCAGCCCGGCCAGCTCCGCGTCCGGCACCGCGGTGCCGGCCGGGACCGGGGCGCTGGGCAGGCGGGCGTAGCGGGCGGCCCAGTAGCCCAGGGCGTGCGCCAGCTCGGCGGCCCGGGGCGCCGAGGGCGCCGCGCCGGCGGCCTCCGTGTCCTGCAGGGTGCGCACGGCGTGGCCCGCGCGGATCACGGTGTGCGTGGCGGCGCCGGCCAGCCCCGGCAGCAGCCGCGGCCACCACTCGGCCAGCACCTCGCGCCACGGGCGGGCGTCGAGTTCCCGGGCGAAGTACGCCGGCCAGTCGCCCAGCCGCGCCGGGTCGCCGAGCGCCTCGTGCCAGGCGGCGGGGTCGATGGGCCGGGCCTCCGGCGGCATGTCCTCCAGCTTGTGGCGGTAGCGGTCCAGCCAGCGGTGCACGGTCGCGGCCCGGTCGCCGTGCACCAGGGCCTCGACGGCCATCGGCCCGTGGTTGGTCAGCCAGCCCATCCGCTCGGGCCCGGCGGCGTGCAGCCGCTCCAGGGCCTCGTCGAGCACCCCGCTCGCGTCACCGCCGCGGGTGCTGCCGCCCGGGCCGGTCTCCGTACCTGCGTCCTCACGGCTCGTATCCATGCCGGCGACGCTAGGCCGCCGCTGTCCGGTCCGTAACGGGCGCGGGTCCTAGACCCCCGCGGGGCTCTCCTAGGTCTCCGGACCGAGGCGCGGACCCGGGACATGACCCGCACTTTCCGGCCGCGGGAGCAACCAGAAGGCCGCGCACACCGTCTTCCCCAGGGCAGGGCGGGCCAGGACGGCGGTGCCCAGGGGGGAAAGGCTCCGATGTCGGATGTGACGGACATCTCACGAAACCGCGGCGGCCGGCACCGGCGCAGAGCCGCGCCGGCCTCCGGCCGCCGGGTCTGACCAGGAGTCCCTCCGGCCCCGTACGAGCGGCGGAGGCGGGCTGCAGGCGGGCAGGGTACTGCAAGATCACGAAAATTGGCGTACCCGCGGGGAATTCTGTCCGGATTCCCCACGTTGGACAGGGTGGAACGGGCACCCGGTAGGTGCCGGACCACTAGGAGAACCCACTCGTAAGGGAGCACGCATGGCAACCCGTGCCGTCGCCCGCCGCCAGGCCGAGACCCCGGCCGGCTCGGCAAGCAGCGCCCGCGGCGCTCGCGCCCGGAGCGGCGAGATCGCCGACCGCGACCTCGTCGGGATGTACCTCGACGAGATCGCGCGGACGCCGCTGCTGGACGCCGCGAAGGAAGTCGAGCTCTCCCTGGACATCGAGGCCGGCGTCTACGCCGGGAAGCTGCTCGCCGGCGAGGCGAAGCCCGAGGCGGCGGACGCGCCGAGCGCGTCCGCGACCCGGGAGGAGCTCGAAGCGATCGTGGCCCAGGGCGAACGCGCCAAGGACCTCTTCATCCGCTCGAACCTGCGCCTCGTCGTCGCCGTCGCCCGCCGCTACCCACGCAGCGGGCTGCCGCTCCTCGACCTCATCCAGGAGGGGAACGCCGGCCTGGTGCGCGCCGTCGAGAAGTTCGACTACAAGAAGGGCTTCAAGTTCTCCACGTACGCCACGTGGTGGATCCGCCAGGCCATCACCCGTTCCATCGCCGACCAGTCCCGCACGATCCGGCTGCCCGTCCACCTCGTCGAGGAGCTGGGCCGCATCCGGCGCGTGCAGCGGGAGTTCAACCGCGAGCACGGCCGCGAGCCGGAGCCCGCCGAGGTCGCCGCCGAGCTGGGCTCGACGCCCGAGCGCGTGACGGACGTCCTCGACTGGGCCCGCGACCCGGTCAGCCTCAACATGTCGGTGGACGACGAGGGCGAGACCCAGTTCGGCGACCTGCTGGAGGACACCGGCGCGGACTCGCCGGAGGACTCGGTGCTGGTCATGATGCGCCGCGAGGAGTTGGAAGACCTCATCGGCCGGCTGGAGCCGCGCACGGCGTCGATCATCAAGGCGCGGTACGGCATCGAGGACGGCCGCGAGCGCACGCTGACCGAGGTCGGCAAGCAGCACGGCCTGACCCGCGAGCGGATCAGGCAGATCGAGAAGCACGCGCTGGTCGAGCTGAAGAAGCTCGCCCGCGACACGGGCTTCGACGCCGCCGCGTAACGCGGCGGCCCGCCCGCCCCCTCAAGCCGCCCCCGGTGTCTCCCCCCGGCACCGGGGGCTTCCGCATGCGTACGGGGGCGGGGCGGAGCGGGACGGGGGCACGTCGGGTCAGGATCCGGCCACGTCGTCGATCATGTAGGCGGCGGACGCCAGCGCGAGGACCAGGTACAGGCCCGGGAAGGCGATGTTGGAGAAGACGCGCGCCCGGAGGTGCGCGCCGACCGCGCCGACGAAGAACAGGACCAGGCCGGCGCCCGCGGCGACGCCGAGCCACGGCACCGCCGCCAGCCCCACGGCGAGCCCGGCGGCGCCGGCCAGCTTCAGGGTCGCCAGGTAGGGCAGCGCGCCCTCGGGCGTACGCACCTCCGCGGAGTTCTTCAGCACGAACCCCGCCCGGGCGTAGTCGGCGACGGCGATGAACGTGTTCGCCGCGATGCACACGATCACGGCGGTGAACAGCGCGCCCCTCATACGTGACGCCTCCCGGGCACGGCGCGGGCCCGCGGCGGCGGCCCCGCGCAGGCGTGGATTCCCCCGGCGGCCGCGGGGCGCTCCCGCCGCGTCGTCCGGAACCAGACGGTCTGTACGCTCATGGGTGGGTCGATTCCTCGGGTGGTCGGCTTGCGGAACACGAGATCGGTGGTCTCGTCCGTCCCGACGTCCCAGGCCGTGGAGAGGTGACACCCGGTGGTAGCGGTTGCGGAAGCGGAGTTCGAAGCGGCCCGGCCGCAGCTGACAGCCGTGGCGTTCCGGCTGCTCGGCTCCACGCACGACGCCGAGGACGCCGTGCAGACCACCTGGATCAGGGCCTCGACCACCGACACCGGCGACGTGCGCAACCCGGCCGCGTGGCTGACGACCGTGCTCACCCGGGTCTGCCTCGACCACCTGCGCCTGCGGCGCCGCCGCCGCGAGGAACCGCTGCTCGCGGACATGATCCCGGACGCGGAGGTCGCCGCGGACGAGCACTGCCTGCGCCGCGAGCAGGTCTCCCGGGCACTGCTGGTCGTCCTCGACCGCCTCACCCCGCCGCAGCGCGTCGCCTATGTCCTGCACGACCTGTTCGCCATGCCGTTCCGGGAGGTGGCGGAGACCCTCGGCACCAGCGAGGTCAACGCCAAGAAGCACGCCAGCCGGGCCCGCCGCCGCATCGGCGGCGCCGAGCCGCCGCCGGCGGGCGCCGGGGACCCGGCCGTCGTGGACGCGTTCCTCGACGCGGCCGCCGGCGGTGACGTCGACCGGCTGCTCGCCCTGATGGCCGACGACTGCGTACGCACCGCCGACCCCGCGCTCCTGCCGCCCGGCGCGCCGACCGTCGTCACCGGCGCCGCCGCGGTGGCGGGGGAGACGAGGTACTTCACCGACCGGATCCTGGCCACCACCCGGATGCTCGTCGGCGGTCGGCCGGCCCACGTCATCGCCCCCGGCGGCCACGCGCTCGCCGTCGTCGACATCACCACCCGGGACGGGCTGGTCACCCGGATCGACCTCACCCGGGTCCAGGCGGGCACGCCGCTGGCGATGCCGTAGGAGCCGGGGCGGGGTCCGGGGGCGGGGTCAGCGAGCGGCGGTCTGGAGATCCGCCGCAATGAGCGCGACGGACTCGCCGACCGCGTCCAGCGCCGCCGCTCGTTCCGGGTCCGTCATGCGGGCCGGTCCGTAGGTGACCACGGGGTCGAGGACCCGGAAGCCGACGAACTCCAGCATCCCGCGGTGGATGTGGAACAGGAAGTCGTCCATCGGGCCGAAGGCGCCGTCGGGCCGGAACGACTCACTCGGCCCGCCGGTCGTGAACAGCAGCATCGCGCGCTTCCCGGCGAGCGCCGCCTCGTCGAAGAACCCGTGGTCCCCGCCGAAGACCGCGCCCATCACGAAGACCCGGTCCACCCATCCCTTGAGGACGGCGGGCAGCGAGAACCACCACATCGGGAACGACAGCACGAGCAGCTCGGCGGCGAGCAGCCGGTCGAGGTGGGCCTTGACGCCCGCGTCGAGCGTCCCGTCCCTGACCGCGCGCATCTGTTCGGCCTGCGGCTTGAAGTGGCCTCCCTCCACCGGTGCGAACTCCTCGCGGGTGAGGGCCGGGGCCCACGCCTCGGAGTAGAGGTCCAGGACGTCGACGCGGTACCCGGCGGCGCGCAGGGTCCGGGCCGCGGTGGTCATCTGGGCGGTGCTGAACGAGTGGGGCTCGGGGTGGGCGTGAACGATCAGAGCGGTGGGGGCGGCAGCGAAGGTCGACATGAGGAGATCATATCGACGTATCGCGATTCGTCAATTAGATGGTGGTGTCGATCGCCTGTGCCACCTGCGCCAGCCGCTGGTCATCGCGCCGATAGTGGGTCCACTTGCCCACCCGGGTGGGATGCACGAGTCCCGCCCGCTCCAGCGTGCTCATGTAGCTGGAGACGGTCGACTGGGCGAGCCCCGACTTCGCCTGGATGTGCGTGACGCACACCCCGACCGACCGGCGGTCCGCTATCGGCTCGTACTCGCCGAAGTGCGCCTCGGGATCCTTCAGCCACTGCATGATCTGCAACCGGGCGGGGTTGCCGAGGGCCTTGAACACCTCGATGAGATCACCCGCACCCGAGCCCGCCGCTCCGGTCATGAGCCGCCCCTCTCGCCAGACACCCCGACACCTCACGATATCTCGATATCTGGTGAGCCGACGGGTGGGCGGCCGGCCACCGTCAGCGGGTGCTCCCGGCCGCGTAGCGCAGCAGCACCGCGCCCGAGGTGAAGGGGCGCGTTTCCAGCAGCTCCAGTCGCACGTCGACGGACTCGAAGAGCCGCGCGCCCCGGCCCACGACGACGGGGAACACGAACAGGCGGTATTCATCGACCAGCCCCTCGGCGATCAGCTCGTGCACGAGCCGCACACTGCCGGTCGCCACGATGTCGCGGCCCGGCGCCGCCTTGAGCGCGTGCACCTCGTCGGCCAGCGGGCCGCGGAGCACGGTGGAGTTCTCCCAGGCGGGGTCCTCCAGGGTGCGGGAGACGACGTACTTGTCCACGGCGTTGAGGTAGTCGGACACGCCCGTGTGGTCGTCCTTCTGGTCGGGCCAGAAGCCGCGGAACGCCTCGAACGTGTTGCGGCCGACGAGCAACGCGTCGGCGGCCTCCCTGTGTTCGGTGGTCGCCGCGGTGATGTCGGACTGGTCGACGTCCTGGTTCAGAGGGTCGAACCATCCGCCGGTCATGTCGATCACACCGTCGAGCGTGATGTTCTCGGTGACAACGAGCTTGCGCATGTGCAGTCTCCCCTCGTGTGCCGTCCCTCTATAGACAGCCCCCGGCACGCGAAATCGTCGCAAGCGCGCCGATGGCGGAATCGTGACGGGGCCCGGGATTGATCTCAGCGTAGGGGAAGTCGCCAGGTCAGCGCCGCAATGAAACCCCATCGGGTGCTCGTTTCCCCGAACCGGCATCACCGTCGGCAGGCTCCGACCTGACCTGACCGCCGGACAGGACCTAGTCCCGCGGCACCCGGCCGGTGGCGGGACCGTAGAGGTCGGTGTACGAGGGGAAGACGCCGCCGGGGCCGTCGACGCCTTCGGCGGCGCGCAGCGCCCTGGCCACGGCCCGGGTCAGGACGTCCGCCCCGGCCGCGAAGACCTCGTTGAGGGCGCCGGCCTCCTGGTGCACCGCGAACGCCGGGTCGGCGGCGACGGCGTCCGCGGGCAGCAGCGGACGGGCGCCGGTGGCCAGCGCGAAGACGGTGTCGCCGTCGGAGAGCAGGTGCGCGGGGCGTACGGCCCGGGCCAGGCCGTCGTGCGCGGCGCCGGCCATCTTCTGCGCCTGCGCCTTGCCGAGGGCGGCGTCCGTGGCGACGACCGCCAGCGTCGTGTTCAGCGGCGGCCGGGCCGACGCGGCGAACCGCCGCGCGGTCTCCTCCCGGGCCTCCGCCAGCCGCCGCACCGCGGCCGCGTGCACCTCCGGCTCGGGAAAGCCCCGCACCCGAACCCCGGGCCCGCCCTCGGGCCCGCCCCCGGGCCCGCCCTCCGGCTCGTCCCCTGGCGAGGAGCCCTCCGGGGGGACCCCCCGCCCCCCATCCCCACCCCTTGCCCCGTCGGGCTTCGCCGCCCCGCCCGCAGCACCGCCATCGCCATCGCCATGGCCGTCTCCGACGCCGCCGCGGTCGCCGTCGCCTCCGCCGCTGCGGTGGCCGTCCCCGCCGTCTCCGACGCGGCCGCCGTCGAGCAGCTCGGCGTACAGCGCGCCCGTGACCGGGTCGACGCCGGAGCCGGCCGCGTTGACGACCGCCAGCGCGGCAACCGTGGTGCCGGACGGCAGCACGGTGCTCGCCGTGCCGACCCCGCCCTTCATCGCCCCGCACACCGCTCCCGTGCCCGCGCCGACGTTGCCCTGCGCGACCGGGGCGCCGGGCGCCGAGGACGCCGCCGCGGCGGCGGCCTTGCGGCCCAGGGCGTCGCCGGGCCGGGCCCGGAAGTCACCGCCGCGGCCCAGGTCGAACAGCGCCGCCGCCGGCACCACCGGGACCACCTGCGCCGGGTCGGGACCCACCCGGAAGCCGCGGCCCTGCTCCTCCAGCCAGGCCAGCACGCCGGACGCGGCCGCCAGCCCGTACGCGCTGCCGCCCGTCAGCACCACGGCCTCCACCCGCTGGACGAGGTTGCGCGGGTCGAGGGCGTCGGTCTCCCGCGTGCCCGGCCCGCCGCCGCGTACGTCCACGGAGGCGACGGCGCCGCCCTCCGGAGCGAGCACCACCGTCGTCCCGGTCAGCCACCCGTCCCCGGTCCGCGACGCGTGCCCGACGCGCACCCCCGCCACGTCCGTGATCCCGTCCACGCCCATGCGACGCACCCTAACGGGCAGCCCCTGGCACCGGCCCCGCGGCCGACACCGCGGCCGGCTCCGCGACGCCGTCGTCCCGGTGTCCGCGCGGCGCGGCCGCGTACCCTGGGGCGTATGAGCACCGAGCCGGAGAACCCCCTGGTCTTCGAGGACCCGCTGACGCGGCAGAGCCGGGACGACACCGACGAGGGCTGGGGGGAGCGGCCCGCCGCCGAGGGGAGCACGGCCGACCTGGCCCGCTTCCTCGACGAGAAGCCGCCGCACCACCTCTGACCCAGCCCGGGCACAGCCCGGACCCGGCGCCGCCGTGCATCCTCCCGTCGCCCGGCAACCGGCCATATCCGCCAGGACGATGGCGACCACCCCGGGCATCTGACCGTGATGCGTTGGGCGACCAGCACGCCGTCCCCGCCAGCCCAGGCGTCCGGCTCGGGCAGCGCCGCTACCTCTGCGTCGGCAACGTCCCGGGGTCGACGCTCGGCGCGGAGCCGTCCCGGCGGGCCACCAGCTCGTCGCGGATCTGCGTCAGCAGCTCGACCTCCGTGATCTCCGCGGGCGTCTCCTCCACCGGCGCCTTCGCCGCCTGCCGCTCCCTGAGCCTGTTCATCGGCAGGACCATCGCGAAGTACACGACGGCCGCGGTCATCACGAACGTCAGCGTGGCGCTGAGCACCGGGCCCCAGAGGATCGCGACGCCCTCGGTGACCTCGCCCTCCGGGCTGGTCGTGCAGACATCGCTGAAGCACGAGTGGTACTTGTCGAGGTTCTTCGAGCCGAAGAGGCCGACGACGGGGTTGATGACACCCTTCACCACCGCGTTGACGATGTTCGTGAACGCGGCGCCGATGACGACGGCGACCGCGAGTTCCATCACGTTCCCGCGCATCAGGAACTGCTTGAACCCGGCGATGACGCCCTGATTGTCCGAGGTGCTCCCGGCGCCCTGCGTGCTCAATGCCTTTCCTCACTTCGTTCTCGACGGGTCGGCCGACCCAGCAAGGTATGGCAGAGATACGGAAGGATTGTCCAATCCTTCCACTCGGGCCGGTGACGGTCCGCGCAGGTGTCGTCATCGGAACGTCACCGCCAGCCCTCGTTCGGCCGCCGCGCCGGCGAGCGCCGCGGCCGTTGCCCGCGGCACGGACAGCACCACCAGCGTCCCGTCGTCCCACCCCGTCGGTTCCGGTGCGCCCCACGGCGACCGTCCCTCCGGAACCACCGGAACGTCCGGGGCTGCCGACGCGTCCGGGCCCGCCGCCGACTCCGCGGCCCCGGTCGTCCCCTCGGTCTCCGCAGCCCCCGGCTCGTCCGCCCGCGATTCCACCCCTGATCCCGCCCCCGACTCCGCATCCGGCGGGTCCGCCGTCCCCGGGATCTCCGCCACGCGGGCCGCCCGGACCACGGTCCGCGCCGGGGCGCCGTCCTTTCCGCCCACGGCCAGCACGTCCACCACGTCGCCCGGCTCCAGCAGCCCGGCCACCCCGGCGTCCGCGATCCGCACCGGCGCCAGCACCTCCCCGTCCCCGGCCTCCGCGCTGCCGTCCGCGCCCCGCGGTCCGGCGGACACCCCGCGGGCGTCGCCGTGGGCACCGGGCGCGGAGCCGTCCGGCGCGGCGGCGGGCGGCGGGCGGTACGGG
>NZ_BAAAPF010000173.1:0-15369 GCF_039531005.1 Streptomyces synnematoformans | reverse complement strand
CTGCGCCGGCGGCTGCGCGCCGACGGGCACGCGGTGCTGGGGCGGGCCACGGCCGGCGGCCGGCGCTGGCTGAAGGCGACCCTGCTCAACCCGCACGTCCAGGCGAGCGACCTGCGCAACCTGCTCAAGCTCGTCACCGAGGCCCACCGCGCGGCCCCGGCGGCGGCCGGCCCTGCCGACCACCCGGACCACCCGGCCCGCGAGAACGGAACCGCCGCCGATGCCCGCTGAGCACGCCGGCCGCGACCGCCCCCTCGACCTCGCCGGGGTCGGCATCGGCCCGTTCAACCTCTCGCTGGCCGCTCTCGCCGCCCGCCTGCGCGGCCTGACCACCGCGTTCTACGAGCGCCGCGCGGAGTTCCGCTGGCACCCCGGGCTCCTCATCGAGGGCACCACCCTCCAGGTGCCCTTCCTCGCGGACCTCGTCACGCTCGCCGACCCCACCAGCCCCTTCAGCTTCCTCAACTACCTGCGTGTCCGCGAGCGGCTCTACCCCTTCTACTTCGCCGAGCGCCTCCACACCCACCGCGCCGAGTACGACGCGTACTGCCGCTGGGTCAGCGGGCAGCTGTCCGGCCTGCACTTCGGCCACCAGGTCGAGGACGTCCGCTGGAACGCCGAACGCGGCCTGTTCGAAGCCGACTTCACCCAGCTCGACGGCTCCGGCGGGGCCGCGGCGCTGGGCCGCGCCCACGCCCGCCACCTCGTCGTCGGCGTCGGCACCGAGCCGTACGTGCCGGAGCCGCTGCGCCCGCTCGCCGAGTCGCCCACCGCCGACGTCGTGCACGCCGCCGACTACCTCACCCACCGCGAGCGCCTCGCCGCCGCCGGCCACGTCACCGTGATCGGCGCCGGGCAGTCCGGCGCGGAGGTCTTCCTCGACCTGCTGCGGGCCCGGCCGGCGGGCGCGGAAGGGCTGCACTGGCTCGCCCGCACCCCGGCGTTCGCGCCCATGGAGTACAGCAAGCTGGGCCTGGAGCAGTTCACGCCCGACTACGCGCGCTACTTCCACGGCCTGCCCGGGGGCGTACGCGACGACCTGCTGCCCCGGCAGTGGCAGCTGTACAAGGGGATCGACGCCGGGACCATCGCCGCCGTCCACGACGAGCTGTACCGCCGCACCCTCGGCGGCGGCTGGCCCGACGCCGTCCTCACCCCCGGCGTCACCGTGCGCACCGCCGGGCGCCTCGGCTCGCACCGCGTCGAACTGCACCTGGAGCACGCCGCGCAGGGCACCCGCGAGACGCTGCGCACCGACGCCGTCGTGCTCGCGACCGGCTACCGGGAGCGTCCGCTCGACGGGCTCCTCGCGCCGCTGGAGCCGCTGCTGCGCCGCGACGCCGCGGGCCGCCCGCGGATCGACGAGCGGCACCGGCTCGTGCTCGACCCGGCCGTCACGGGCCGGATCTACGTCCAGAACGCCGAGCGCCACACGCACGGCGTCGGCGCCCCCGACCTGGGCCTCGCCGCCCACCGCAGCGCGGTCATCCTCAACGACGTCACCGGCGCCGAGCCGTACCCGCTGCCGCACCGCACCGCCTTCACCACCTTCGGGCTCCCGCAGGCCCGGCGCGAACGGCCCGACGAGCCGGCGCACGGGGTCCCGCGCGCGCCGGACCCTGGCACAGTGAAGGCATGACGATCCCGCCCCCCGCACCCTCGTCCGCCCATCCGCCCCACGGCACCCCCGACGAGCCGCGTCTCGCCGTCCGCGGCGAGGCCCGCCTCGAAGTCGACCCGGAGATCGCCCGGATCGCCGTCACCGTCTCCGTCCGCGGCACCGACCGGCGCACCGCGCTGGCGGACCTCACCCGCCGCAACACCGAGGCGCGGGAGCTGATCAGGTCGTACGGCGACGCGGTCGAGAAGCTGGAGACCGGGGCCCTGCTCGTGACCCCGGAACTGGGCCGGCACGGCCGCGGCGAGCGGGTGCGCCGCTACCACGGCCGGGTCCGGCTGACGGCGACGCTCGGCGACTTCACCGCGCTCGGCGAGCTGAGCACCCGGGCAGCCGACCTCGAACTGGCCGCCGTCGAGGGCCCGTGGTGGGCGCTGCGCCCGGACTCGCCGGTGCACCGCGAGGCGCGGCAGCAGGCGGTGCGCGAGGCGGTGACGCGCGCCCGCGAGTACGCGGAGGCGCTGGGCGCGGAGCTGGCGGCGGTCGTGGAGGTGGCCGACGAGGGTGCGGAGCACCCCGAGACGTGGATGGCGACGGAGGCGGCCCGCGGCTTCGGCGGCCGCGCCCTGGCCGCAGACGCGGAGGCGGCCCCCGCGCTCGATCTCGAACCCCAGCGGCAGACCGTTTACGCCCGGGTGAACGCGAGGTTCACGATGACCCGTCCGCAACTCTGAAAACGCTCATCAGAGCGGCGGCGCGCACGTTTTATAAGTTGTCAGCTCGTTCTCAATAGAGCTTCAGGCAATCGTCGTTGGAGAGTAGCCAATACCCGGTTCCCTACCTGCCGGTAAGTCATAGAGTCGAATGCATGCGCCGAGCGAAGATTGTCTGCACCCTGGGGCCAGCGACCGACACATACGACCAGATCAAGGGGCTGGTCGAGGCGGGAATGGACGTCGCCAGGTTCAATCTCAGCCATGGCACTTACGCTGAGCACGAAGAGCGTTACGCACGGGTGCGCAAGGCGGCGGACGAGACGGGGCGCAGCGTCGGCGTACTCGCCGACCTTCAGGGCCCGAAGATCCGGCTCGGCACCTTCCAGGAAGGTCCTGTATTTCTCGAACGGGGCGATGAATTCACCATCAGCGTCGACCCGGTCGAGGGCGACCGCCAGTGCTGCGCGACGACGTACGCCGGGCTGGCCGCCGACGTCGGGCGCGGCGAGCGCATCCTCGTCGACGACGGCCGCGTCACGCTGGAGGTGACCGCGGTGGACGGACCCCGGGTCCGCACCATGGTCATCGAGGGCGGCATGGTCTCCGACCACAAGGGCCTGAACCTGCCCGGGGTCGCCGTCTCCGTGCCGGCGCTCTCCGACAAGGACTGCGACGACCTGCGCTGGGCGCTGCGCACCGGCGCGGACATCATCGCGCTGTCCTTCGTGCGCTCCGGGCAGGACGTCCGTGACGTGCACCGGATCATGGACGAGGAGGGCCGGCGCGTCCCGGTGATCGCCAAGGTGGAGAAGCCCCAGGCGGTCGACGACCTGGAGGGCATCGTCGACGCCTTCGACGGGCTCATGGTGGCCCGCGGCGACCTCGGCGTGGAGATGCCGCTGGAGCAGGTGCCGATGGTGCAGAAGCGGGCGGTCAAGCTCGCCAAGCGGAACGCCAAGCCGGTCATCGTCGCCACCCAGATGCTCGACTCGATGATCGACGCGTCCCGGCCGACCCGCGCGGAGGCCTCCGACGTCGCCAACGCGGTCATGGACGGCACGGACGCCGTGATGCTCTCCGGTGAGACCAGCGTCGGCAAGTACCCGGTCCAGACGGTGCGGACGATGGGCCGGATCGTCGCGGCGGCGGAGGAGGAGGTGCTCGCCAAGGGCCTGCCGCCGCTGACCGACCGCAGCAAGCCGCGCACGCAGGGCGGCGCGGTGGCGCGCGCCGCGGCGGAGATCGGCGACTTCCTGGGCGCGCGGTACCTGGTGGCGTTCACGCAGTCCGGCGACACGGTGCGGCGGCTCTCGCGCTACCGCTCGCCGATCCCCGTGCTGGCCTTCACCCCCGACCCGGCCACGCGCAGCCAGCTGAACCTGACGTGGGGCGTGGAGACCTTCCTCGGCCCGGTCGTGCAGACGACCGACGAGATGGTGGCGCAGGTCGACGAGCAGCTGCTGAAGATCGGCCGCTGCCGCAGGGGCGACGTGGTCGTGATCACCGCCGGCAGCCCGCCCGGCGTCCCCGGCTCGACCAACCTCGTCCGCGTCCACCACATCGGCGACGAGGACAGCCTCGCCTGACCCGCGGCGCGACGGACCGTGCCCCGGCCGTCATCGGCCGGGGCGGAGACCGCCGCGGTGCGCACGCCCCGGCCGGGCACCCCACCACGACCCCCGCCGGCCGGGAGGCGCTCAGTGGGCCGCCGACTCCCAGTCCGCGCCCACGCCGACCGCCACGTCCAGCGGCGCCCGCAGGGAGACCGCGCCCGCCATCTCGCGCCGGACCAGCTCCTCCACCGGCTCGCGCTCGCCCGGGGCCACTTCGAGCACGACCTCGTCGTGCACCTGCAGCAGCAGCCGGGTCTGCAGCGACGCCGCGTGCAGCGCCCGGTCCACCCGCAGCATCGCCAGCTTCACGATGTCCGCCGCGGTGCCCTGGATCGGCGCGTTGAGCGCCATCCGCTCGGCCATCTCGCGCCGCTGGCGGTTGTCGCTGTTGAGGTCGGGGAGATACCGGCGGCGGCCGAACATCGTCTCCGTGTAGCCCGTGGCGCGGGCCTCGTCCACGACGCGGCGCAGATAGTCCCGTACGCCGCCGAAGCGCTCGAAGTAGTTCTCCATGAGCTTGCGGGCCTCGGCCGCCTCGATGCCGAGCTGCTGGGAGAGGCCGAACGCGGACAGCCCGTAGGCCAGCCCGTACGACATCGCCTTGATCTTCCGCCGCATCTCGTGGTCGACGTCGGTGCGCGGCACCGAGAACACCTGCGAGGCGACGGTGTCGTGCAGGTCCTCGCCGGACGTGAACGCCTCGACCAGGCCCTCGTCCTCCGACAGATGGGCCATGACGCGCAGCTCGATCTGGCTGTAGTCGGCGGTCAGCAGCGACTCGTATCCCTCGCCGACGACGAAGCCGCGCCGGATGGCCCGGCCCTCGTCGGTGCGGATGGGCACGTTCTGCAGGTTCGGGTCGGTGGAGGAGAGCCGTCCGGTGGCGGCGACGGTCTGGCTGAACGTGGTGTGGATCCGGCCGTCCGCCGCGATGGTCTTGATCAGCCCCTCGACCGTGGAGCGCAGCCGGGCCTGCTCGCGGTGGCGCAGCATGATGACCGGCAGCTCGTGGTCGGTCTGGGTGGCGAGCCAGGCGAGCGCGTCGGCGTCCGTGGTGTAGCCCGTCTTGGTCTTCTTCGTCTTCGGCAGGCCCAGCTCGCCGAAGAAGACCTCCTGCAGCTGCTTGGGCGAGCCGAGGTTGAACTCGTGTCCCACCGTGTCGTGCGCCTCCCGGACGGCCTGCTGCACGGCGCCCGCGAACTGCTCCTCCATGGCCTCCAGATGGGCCCGGTCGACGGCGACGCCGGCCCGCTCCATCCCCGCCAGCACCGCCGACACCGGCAGCTCCATGTCGCGCAGCAGCTCCGCCGCGCCGACCTGCGCCAGTTTCTCCGACAGCGCCTCGCCGAGGTCCAGGACCGTGCGGGCCGTGCGCATCAGCGCGTCCCGCTCGGCCGCCTCCTGGTCGCCCTCCGCGCCGTCGAGGCCCAGCTCCAGCTGCCCGTCGGCCGCCGGGGGCTCCAGCTCGCGGCCCAGGTAGGCGATGGACAGCGCGTCGAGCGCGAAGGTGCGCCGGCCGGGGGTGGCCAGGTAGGCGGCGAGCGCAGTGTCCATCGTCACGCCCTCGACCGTCCAGCCGTGCTCGGCGAGGACACGCATGGCGCTCTTCGCGTCGTGCACCGTCTTGGGGCTGCCGGGGTCCGCGAGCCAGCCCGCGAACGCCTGCTCGTCCCCGGCGTCCAGCCGGGCCGGGTCGAACCAGGCCGCCGGCCCCGCCGCGGTGGCCAGTGCGACCTCGGTGACGCTGCCGACGCCGAGCTGCCAGGTGTCGACGGTGGCCATGCCCAGCGGCCCCGAGCCGTGCTCGGCGAGCCACGGCGCCAGCTCGCCGGTCTGCAGCACCCGCCCGTCGACCTGCACCCCGGGCTCCGGCTCGGCCTCCTGCTCGCCGGTGCCCGGGTCGGCGTTGAACAGCCGCTCGCGGAAGTTGGGGTTGCGGAACTCCAGGGCGTCCATGACGACCTGCAGCGCCGTCCGGTCGTACGGCCTGCGCTCCAGGCCCTCCGGGCCGGTGGGCAGCTCCACGGTGCGGTCCAGCTCGGTGAGCCGGCGGTTGAGCCGCACCGCCTCCAGGTGGTCGCGCAGGTTCTGCCCGGCCTTGCCCTTGACCTCCCCGGCCCGCTCGACCAGCTCCGCGAACGACCCGAACTGCCTGATCCACTTCGCCGCGGTCTTCTCCCCGACGCCCGGGATGCCCGGCAGGTTGTCGGAGGGGTCGCCGCGCAGGGCGGCGAAGTCCGGGTACTGCGCGGGCGTCAGCCCGTACCGCTCCTCGACCTTCTCCGGCGTGAAGCGGGTCAGCTCCGAGACGCCCTTCGTCGGATAGAGGACCGTCACATGGTCCGAGACGAGCTGGAACGAGTCCCGGTCGCCGGTGACGATCAGCACCTCGAACCCGGCCGCCTCCGCCTGCGTGGCCAGCGTCGCGATCACGTCGTCCGCCTCGAAGCCCTCGACGCCGAAGCGCGGCACGTTCATCGCGTCCAGCAGCTCGCCGATCAGCTCGACCTGGCCCCGGAAGTCGTCGGGGGTCGAGGTGCGGTTCGCCTTGTACTCCGCGAACTCCGCGGAGCGCCAGGTCTTGCGGGAGACGTCGAAGGCGACGGCCAGATGCGTCGGCTCCTCGTCACGCAACGTGTTCGACAGCATCGACGTGAAGCCGTAGATCGCATTGGTGGTCTGCCCGTCGACGGTGGAGAAGTTCTCCGCGGGCAGCGCGAAGAACGCCCTGTATGCCAGGGAATGTCCGTCCAGCAGCATCAGGCGGGGACTGCGGGGGCCAGGGGGTTTCGATGCGTTCTCAGCCACGGACCCGATCCTGCCATGCCGCACCGACAACGGGCCCGTGACGGTGCGGCATGGCAGGATCGGTCACGTACGCCGTCCACGAGAACCCGCCGCGAGAACACGAGACACCCCGCCACGAGAAAGGGTGACCGCCATGGCCGGCAAACCGCCCGTCGGCGACCCCGTGCAGGACGCCCCCGAGGTCACCCCGCCGCAGGAGTCCGCCGTCGGCGCCGCCGCCATCGGGCACGCGCTGCGCACCGGGCAGGAGCAGATGGGCGTACGGCGTACGGCCCGCACCCTGCTCCGCGTCAACCAGCACGACGGCTTCGACTGCCCCGGCTGCGCCTGGCCCGAGCCGGACCGCCCGCACACCTTCGAGTTCTGCGAGAACGGCGCCAAGGCCGTCGCCGAGGAGGCGACGCTGCGCCGCGTGACCCCGGCGTTCTTCGCCGCCCACCCCGTCGCCGACCTGGCCGGCCGCAGCGGCTACTGGCTGGGCCAGCAGGGCCGGCTCACCCACCCCGTGTACCTCGCCGAGGGCGCCGACACGTACGAGCCGGTGTCCTGGGAGCGGGCCTTCTCCCTCGTCGCCGAGGAGCTGACCGCCCTCGGCTCGCCCGACGAGGCGGTCTTCTACACCTCCGGCCGCACCAGCAACGAGGCCGCGTTCCTCTACCAGCTCTTCGCCCGCGAGTTCGGCACCAACAACCTGCCCGACTGCTCGAACCTGTGCCACGAGTCGTCCGGCTCCGCGCTCACCGAGACCCTCGGCGTCGGCAAGGGCAGCGTCCTGCTCGACGACCTCCACCGGGCCGACCTGATCATCGTCGCCGGCCAGAACCCCGGCACGAACCACCCGCGGATGCTCAGCGCGCTGGAGCGGGCCAAGGACAACGGCGCCCGCATCGTCACCGTCAACCCGCTGCCCGAGCCCGGCATGGTCAGGTTCAAGAACCCGCAGACCGTCCGCGGCCTCGCCCGCGGCGGCACCCCGCTGACCGACCTGTTCCTCCAGATCCGCGTCGGCGGCGACCAGGCGCTCTTCCGCGCCCTCGCCCGGCGCGTCCTCGACGCGCACGACGCCGGGGCGCGCACCCCCGGCGGCCGGAGCCCTGTCGACGAGGAGTTCGTCGCGGAGCACACCCACGGCTACGAGGAGTACGCGGCCGCCGCCCGCGCCTACGGCGACGCCGAGGCGGAGCGCGCCACCGGGCTGACCGCCGCCGAGATCGACCGCGCCGCCGAGCTGGTGCTCGGCGCCGAGAAGGTCGTCGTCTGCTGGGCCATGGGCCTCACCCAGCACAAGCACGCCGTACCCACCATCAAGGAGATCGTCAGCTTCCTGCTCCTCGGCGGCCACGTCGGCCGCCCCGGCGCCGGCGTCTGCCCCGTGCGCGGCCACAGCAACGTCCAGGGCGACCGCACCATGGGCATCTTCGAACGCCCCGCGCCCGCGTTCCTCGACGCGCTGGAGAAGGAGTTCGGCTTCGCCCCGCCCCGCCGCCACGGCTACGACGTCGTACGCGCCATCCGCGCCCTGCGCGACGGCGACGCCAAGGTCTTCTTCGCCGTCGGCGGCAACTTCGTCGCGGCCTCGCCCGACACCGAGGTCACCGAGGCCGCGATGCGCCGCGCCCGGCTGACCGTGCACGTCTCGACCAAGCTCAACCGCAGCCACGTCGTCACCGGCGCCCGCGCGCTGATCCTGCCGACCCTGGGCCGCACCGAACGCGACCGGCAGCCCGGCCCCGACGGCCGCGGCCACGACCAGTTCGTGACCGTCGAGGACTCCATGGGCGTCGTGCACGCCTCCCGCGGCCGGCTCGCGCCCGCGAGCGACGCGCTGCTGTCCGAGGTCGCCATCGTCTGCCGGCTCGCCCGCGCCGTGCTGGGGGAGGCCAGCGCCACGCCCTGGGAGGAGTTCGCCGGCGACTACGCGCGCATCCGCGACCGCATCGCGCGCGTGGTGCCCGGCTTCGAGGACTTCGACGCCCGCGCCCGCCGCCCCGGCGGCTTCACCCTCCCGCACGCCCCGCGCGACGAGCGGCGCTTCCCCACCGCCACCGGCCGGGCGAACTTCACCTCCGGTCCCGTGACGTGTCCGGAGGTGCCCGAGGGGCGGCTGCTGCTGCAGACGCTGCGCAGCCACGACCAGTACAACACCACGATCTACGGGCTGGACGACCGCTACCGCGGCGTGCGCGGCGGCCGCCGCGTCGTCCTCGTCCACCCCGGCGACGCCGCCGCCCTCGGCCTCGCCGACGGGGCGTACGCGGACATCGTCGGCGAGTGGCACGACGGCGTCGAGCGGCGCGCGGACGGCTTCCGCGTCGTGCACTACCCGACCGCCCGGGGCTGCGCGGCCGCGTACTACCCGGAGACCAACGTGCTGGTCCCGCTCGACTCCACCGCCGACACCAGCAACACCCCCACGAGCAAGTCCCTGGTGGTCAGGCTGGAACCGGCCGCGTCTACGGTGGAGCCCGACACGACGGTGTAGAGGACGGAGCCGGCCGCGCATGGGCGAGCACACCACCACGAAGTTCCCCCCGGAGATCCTCGACGAGTTCGCCGGCGTCGGCGTCGACCTGGAGAAGCTGTTCTCCGCCGGCGCCCTCGGGCAGCGCATGGGCCTGCAGGTGCTGGAGGCGGCCCCCGAGCGGGTCGTGGGCACGCTGCCCGTCGAGGGCAACACGCAGCCGTACGGGCTGCTGCACGGGGGCGCCTCCGCGGTGCTCGCCGAGACCCTGGGCTCCGTCGGCGCCATGCTGCACGGCGGCCCCGCCAAGCTCGCCGTCGGCGTCGACCTGAACTGCACCCACCACCGGGGCCTGCGCGCCGGCGTGGTCACCGGCGTCGCCACGCCGGTGCACCGCGGCCGGTCCACCGCGACGTACGAGATCGTCGTCAGCGACGAGGAGGGCCGCCGGGTGTGCACCGCGCGGCTCACCTGCCTGCTGCGCGACGCCTGACCGCGCGGCCCCCGCGCCCGGCGCCCCCACCTCCGCCGGGGCCGGCGACCCGCGCGGAAATCCACCCGTCCGAGTGATGCACGGCGGTGCTCCGGACGCGTACCCCCAGGCCCGCGCGGTCCGCGGACGCCGCTGTGACCAGCACCACCCCGCCTCGATCAAACTAGCTATGACCTGCACGTTTAACAAACATGCCGCGCGGGTACTTTGCCCCTCCCACCAACGCCTTCTAGCCTCGGGGCGCATGAACCTCCTCCGGAAGCTGAACCACAAGCTCGGCGCGACCACGGGCTTCGAGATCCGCAAGGCCGGGCCGCTGTACGCCCCTGCCCCGAGATCCGCCCGCGCCAAGGCGTCCGCGGGGCCGAAGCCGGCGCAGGTCGCCTACCGCCCCCCGGAGGATCCCGAGGTCGACCGGCTGCTGCGGCGGCCCGTGTTCATCATGTCGCCCGTACGCTCCGGCTCCACCCTGCTGCGCCTGCTGCTGAACGCGCACTCCCGCCTGCACTCCGCGCACGAACTCCACTTCCGCCGCCTGGAGGTCAACGCCGGCACCAGGCTCGCCGAGCAGGCCATGGCCGAGCTGGGCCTGGAGCGCGCCGACCTGGAGCACCTCATCTGGGACCGGGTGCTGCACCGCGAGCTGGTGCGCTCCGGCAAGGACGTCCTGGTCGAGAAGACGCCCAGCAACACCTTCGCGTACAAGCGCATCGCCGCCTGCTGGCCCGACGCCCGGTTCGTCTTCCTGCTCCGCCACCCCGCCTCCATCGCCCGCTCCTGGTACGAGGCCGACCCGGCCAAGCGCACCGAGGAGGAGGCGGCCCTCGACGCGCTGCGCTACATGCGCGCCACGGAGCGCGCCCGCCAGGCCCTGCCCGGGCACGTCGTGCGCTACGAGGAGCTGACCGAAGACCCCGAGGCCGCCATGAAGGCCATCTGCTCGTACCTGGAGATCGACTTCGAGCCCGGCATGCTCGACTACGGCTCCCGGACCGAGAGCAGCTACAAGAAGGGCCTCGGCGACTGGAAGGACAAGATCCGCAGCGGCCAGGTGCAGGCCGGCCGGGCGCTGCCCGCCGCCGACGAGATCCCCGAGCCGCTGCGCGAGATCAGCGCCGCCTGGGGCTACACCGACGACGAGGGCACCGGCGCCGCCGCGGCCGCCCGCGAGCCGCACGCCGAGATCGCCGAGGTCTGGCCCCGGGACGGCGCCGTACGCCTCACCGGCCGCCTCCACGGCGTCGCCGGCACCTCCGGCAGCGGCCCCTGGGAGCTGCTCCTCGTCCGGCGCGACGACGAGGACCAGCAGCTGCGCTACCCGGCGGAACTCTCCGACGGCGGCTTCGACGTCACGGTGCCCGTGGCCGACCTGGCACCCGCCGGACTGACCCCTCCGGCCCAGTGGGACATCCACCTCACCGCGGGCGGGGGCGGCACCGAGGTCCGGCTGCGCGCCGGCCGCCACCTCGACGGGATCACCGGGAAGAAGAACATCATGGTCTTCCCCGGCCAGCCCGCCCGGGTCGACGGCACCGACGTCGAGGTCAAGCCGTACTACACCGTCAAGGACAACCTCTCCGTCGAGGTGCTGCCGTCCTCATGAAGATCCGCTATCTGCTGATGCACGCCTACGGCACCGGTGGAACCATCCGCACCGTCTTCAACCAGGCCAGCTCCATGGCCGCCGCCGGCCACGACGTCGAGATCGCCAGCATGCAGCGCGGCCGCGACGAGCCGCACTTCCCCCTCCACCCCGGGGTCACCGTCACCACGCTCGTCGACCACCGGCCGGGCGCCCGCGACGCCGAGCTGGCCGCCGCCGGCCGCCGGGCCGCCGAACGGCGCACCGAGCGCGAAGGGCAGCCGCCCCGGTACGTCCCCCCGGGCGAGTTCGCTTACGAGCGCTACAACCGGTACGTCGAGGACACGATCATCGACTGGCTGGAGCGGCAGCGCGACGCGGTGATCGTACCGACCCGCCCCGGCCTGAACTTCCTCACCGCCAGATTCACGCCACGCAGCTGCCGCAAGATCGCCCAGGAGCACATGAACCTGGGCACGCACCCCGCCGACATCCGCGCCGCCATCCAGCGCGAGTACCCCCGGTTCGACGCCGTCGCCGTGCTCACGCACGGTGACCGCGAGGACTATCAGGAGCTGCTGCCCGGCACCCGCGTCGTACGCATCCCCAACGCCGTCCACAGCGGGGAGAAGAAGCTCACCACCTACGCCGACCAGGTCGCCGTCGCCGCCGGCAGGCTCTGCCCGCAGAAGGGCTTCGACCTGCTGATCCCGGCGTGGGCACAGCTGGTGGAGAAGTTCCCCGAGTGGCAGCTGCGCATCTTCGGCACCGGCGAGAAGAAGGCCGAACTGCGCCGCCAGATCAACGAGCACCACCTGTACAACCACGTATTTCTGATGGGGCACACGCACAAACTGGACGACGAACTTGCGAGAGCATCCTTTTATGTGCTCAGCTCGCGGTTTGAGGGCCTGCCCATGGTGATGATCGAATCGATGACCCACGGACTCCCCGTGGTCAGCTTCGACTGCCCGACGGGCCCCGCCGACGTGCTCACCCACGGGAAGGACGGCCTGCTGGTGCGCCGCAAGGACGTGGACGGGCTCGCCGAGGCCATGGGACAGCTGATGGACGACGAGGGCCTGCGGGCCGACATGGGAGCGGCGGCACTGCAGACGTCGCGCTCCTACACTCCCGAGGCGGTCCATCCGCAGTGGGAGGCACTGTTCGAGGAGATTCACGGGAGTGGGAGTGCCTGACAACGCACCCGGCGCCGACGACCTACGCGGTCGCGGCGCCACGATCTGGCTCACCGGTCTGCCCAGCGCCGGCAAGACCACCCTGGCGCGCGCCTTCGGCGAGCGGCTGCAGGACGCCGGCCACCGGGTGGAGGTGCTGGACGGCGACGAGATCCGGGAATTCCTCACCGCCGGCCTCGGTTTCACCCGCGAGGACCGCGACACGAACGTGCAGCGCATCGGCTTCGTCGCCGAGCTGCTCGCCTCGCACGGCGTGAAGGTCCTCGTACCGGTGATCGCCCCGTACGCGGACAGCCGGGAAGCGGTGCGCAAGCGCCACCAGACGGAGGGTACGACGTATGTGGAGGTGCACGTGGCCACGCCCGTCGACGTCTGCGCCGAACGGGACGTGAAGGGCCTCTACGCCAAGCAGGCGGCCGGCGAGATCTCCGGCCTCACCGGCGTGGACGACCCCTACGAGCCCCCCGCGGACCCCGATCTGCGCATCCCCACGCACGAGCAGAGTGTCGATGAATCCGCGGCGATGCTTCACGCCGCACTGGTGGAACGAGGTCTCGCATGAGCCAGTTCGAGCAGGCCACCGCCCCGGACTTCCAGCTGCCGCACCTGGACGTGCTGGAGTCGGAGGCGGTGCACATCTTCCGCGAGGTGGCGGGGGAGTTCGAGCGTCCGGTGATTCTCTTCTCCGGCGGCAAGGACTCCATCGTGATGCTCCATCTGGCGCTGAAGGCCTTCGCGCCGGCCCCGCCGCCGTTCACGCTGCTGCACGTCGACACGGGGCACAACTTCCCCGAGGTGCTCCGGTACCGCGACCGCGTCGCCGCCCAGCACAACCTGCGGCTGCACGTCGCGTCCGTCCAGGACTTCATCGACCGCGGCGAGCTGAAGGAACGCGCCGACGGCACCCGCAACCCGCTGCAGACCGTACCCCTGCTGCGGGCCATCGAAGAAGGCCGCTACGACGCGGTCTTCGGCGGCGGCCGCCGTGACGAGGAGAAGGCCCGCGCCAAGGAGCGCATCTTCTCGCTGCGCGACGAGTTCGGCGGCTGGGACCCGCGCCGGCAGCGCCCCGAGCTGTGGCAGCTCTACAACGGCAAGCACGCCGTCGGCGAGCACGTCCGCGTCTTCCCGCTGTCCAACTTCACCGAGCTGGACGTCTGGCAGTACATCGCCCGCGAGAAGATCGTGCTCCCTGACATCTACTACGCGCACCGCCGCGAGGTCTTCCTCCGCAACGGCATGTGGCTCGCCCCCGGCGACTGGGGCGGCGCCAAGGACGGCGAGCGTGTCGAGACCCGCACCGTGCGCTACCGCACCGTCGGCGACATGTCCTGCACCGGCGCCGTCGACTCCGACGCCGACACCATCGAGAAGGTCATCGCCGAGATCGCCGCCACCCGCCTCACCGAGCGCGGCGCCACCCGGGCCGACGACAAGCTGTCCGAGGCCGCCATGGAAGACCGCAAGCGTGAAGGCTACTTCTGACATGACTGTGAACCCACCCGCCACCGCCACGGAGCCGGCCGCGCTCACCGAGGTCTCCCTGCTGCGCTTCGCCACCGCCGGCAGCGTCGACGACGGCAAGTCGACCCTCGTCGGCCGGCTGCTGCACGACTCCAAGTCGGTCCTCGCCGACCAACTGGAGGCCGTGGAGCGCGCCTCCGCCAGCCGCGGGCAGGAGGCCCCCGACCTGGCGCTGCTGACCGACGGGCTGCGCGCCGAGCGCGAGCAGGGCATCACCATCGACGTGGCCTACCGCTACTTCGCCACCCCCCGCCGCCGCTTCATCCTCGCCGACACCCCGGGCCACGTGCAGTACACCCGCAACATGGTCACCGGCGCCTCCACCGCGGAACTGGCGGTGATCCTCGTCGACGCCCGGCACGGCGTCGTCGAGCAGACCCGCCGGCACGCCGCGGTCGCCGCGCTGCTGCGCGTGCCGCACGTCGTCCTGGCCGTCAACAAGATGGACCTCGTCGGCTACGCCGAGGACGTCTTCGCGACGATCGCCGCCGAGTTCACCAAGTACGCCAAGGCCCTCGGCGTGCCCGCCGTCACCACCATCCCCATCTCGGCGCTGGAGGGCGACAACGTGGTCACCCCCTCGGCCACCATGGACTGGTACGCCGGCCCCACGGTGCTGGAGCACCTGGAGACCGTGCAGATCGACCACGACCCGCGCGGCCGCGTGACCCGCTTCCCCGTGCAGTACGTGATCCGCCCCCAGACCCCGGAGTACCGCGACTACCGCGGCTACGCCGGGAAGATCGCCTCCGGCATCTTCCACGTCGGCCAGCCCGTCACCGTGCTGCCCTCCGGGCACACCTCCACCATCGCCGCCATCGACGTGCTCGGCGAGAGCGTCGACGCCGCCTGGGCGCCGCAGTCGGTCACCATCCGGCTCGCCGACGACATCGACATCTCCCGCGGTGACATGATCGCCCCCACCGAGCAGGCGCCGCCCGCCACGCAGGACATCCAGGCCACCGTCTGCCACCTGCACGACACCGCGCTCACCCCCGGCGCCCGGGTGCTGCTCAAGCACACCACCCGCACCGTCAAGGCGATCGTCAAGGACATCCCCGACCGGCTCACCCTCGACGACCTCTCCCACCACCCCGCCCCCGGGTCGCTGGCGGCCAACGACATCGGCCGGGTCGTGCTCCGCACCTCCGAGCCGCTGCCCATGGACGCCTACGGCGACTGCCGGCGCACCGGCTCCTTCCTGCTGATCGACCCCGCCGACGGCTCCACCCTGGCCGCCGGCATGGCAGGCGCCGCGTTCGCCGGCGCCGACCGCGCCAAACGGGCCGAACTCGACGACGCCGAGTGGGACTTCTGACCGCACCCCGCCCGGCCGCCCGCCCGGCGGGACGCTG
>NZ_BAAAPF010000172.1:0-15408 GCF_039531005.1 Streptomyces synnematoformans | reverse complement strand
TCGGAGGGTCAGACCCACCCGCAGCGTCACCACGCCACATCCTCACTGTCAGTCGGGCTGCTCCGCCATGTGGGCGAGGACCCGGTTCGAGATCCGGGCGAGCGTGTCGAGCTCCTCCTGGGTGAGGGCGTCGATGAACAGCCGGCGGACGTGCTCGACGTGCATGGGGGCGGCGTCCTCGATCGCCTTGTAGCCGGCCGGGGTGGCGACGACGAACGCCCCGCGGCCGTCCTCGGGGCATTCCTCCCGGGCCACCAGCCCGCGCTTCGCCATCCGCCCGACCTGGTGGGACATGCGGCTCTTCTCCCACTCCACCAGCTTGGCCAGGTCCAGGAAGCGCATCCGCCCGCCGCCGCGCTCGGTGAGGCTGACCAGCACGATGTAGTCGGAGGCGGACATGCCGGAGTCGGCCTGGACCCGGCGGGAGAGCCGTCCGATGAGCTTCTCCTGCATGCGGATGAAGCTGTCCCAGGCGGCCTTCTGCTCCGGGGTCAGCCAACGGGGCGCTGCGCTCATGGACGGAGTTTAACGAAATCGTTGACAGCTCATCTATCCCGCCTCGCCCGGGCCGGGCCGGGCCGGCGAGGCCGCCGGCGGCCCGGCGGCCCGGTGTCACGGTGCGAACGCACCGCCCGGCCCGAAGACCCGCCCGGCGAAGCGCTCGCCGATGCGGCGGTGAGCGGCCGCGTCGGGATGCAGCGCGTCGGGCAGCGGCAGCTCGGCGAAGTCCGCCTCGCCGTACAGCTCGCGCCCGTCCAGGTAGTGGAGGTGTGGGTCGTCGGCGGCGCGCTGCGCCACGATGCGGGCCAGCTCGTCCCGGAGGGTGCGGAGCG
Organism: Streptomyces synnematoformans; assembly: GCF_039531005.1. Classification (NCBI taxonomy): domain Bacteria; kingdom Bacillati; phylum Actinomycetota; class Actinomycetes; order Kitasatosporales; family Streptomycetaceae; genus Streptomyces; species Streptomyces synnematoformans. The sequence goes on along the minus strand of NZ_BAAAPF010000172.1, from coordinate 14,575 downwards.
TCAGCTTCCCGTACGCGGTCTCGGCCGGGTCGCCGGTCGCGATGAACCGGATCTGCCCGCCGCCGAGCGAGGCCGGGTCGGGGGCGCAGGGCCCCGGGGTGTCTTCGTGGATCGGGCACAGGATCGGCGAGACGACGAGCAGCGGCACGGCGGGGTGCCCCTCCCTGACGGTGTCGAGGAAGCCGTGCACCGCCGGGCCGAAGGCGCGCATCCGCATCAGATCGCCGTTGACGACGTTGATCCCGATCTTGACGCTGACCAGGTCGGCCGGGGTGTCCCGCATGCCGCGCGCGGTGAACGGGTCGAGGAGCGCGCCCCCGCCGAAGCCCATGTTGACCAGGTCGGCGCCGCCGAGCGAGGCGGCGAGCGCGGGCCAGGTGGCCGTGGGGCTCGCGGCGTCGGAGCCGTGGCTGATCGAGCTGCCGTGGTGCAGCCACACCGGGCGCCCGCTCGCGCGGGCGGGCTCGACGGGGGCGTCGGTGCGCAGCGCGACCAGCTCGGTGGTCTCGTTGTGCGGCAGCCAGATCTCCACGTCCTTGTCGACGGCGGGGAGGCCGGTGAAGCGCACGGTGCCGGGCTGACCCTCGGCGTGCTCGAAGGTGCCGCGGGCCAGGTCGACGGTGAGCGTGCTGCCGCCGGCGACCGTGCCCTGCGCGGCGAGGGTGCCGTCCACGAGGAGGTCGTACGTGCCGTCGGGCCGCGGCAGGCCGCCGTAGACCCGCTTGGTCGGCAGGGTGTCCAGCTCGACGGCGGTGGCCCGGGTGCGCAGCGCGAGCCGGACGCCGGCCGGCTGGGACTCGGCCATCGCCAGCTGCCCGTCGGTGTTCTGGGCGCGGGCCCGGGCGGGCAGCCGGTGCGGCAGCAGCCCGTGCGCGGTGCGCTCGACGTCGAGGGCGCCGCGCAGCAGCGCGGGCGTCAGCGGCGTGGTGATCAGGTCGTACGTGTCGTGCGGGGTGTCCATCAGCGTCTCCTCGGCTGTGTCGCTCACGCGGCCGGCGGCCAGCCGCGCAGCAGCGCGTCGAGCGCGTCCAGGGTCCGGGCCCAGGACTCGTCGGAGTCGGGCTCGCTGTGGCTGAACGCGCCGCTCAGCTCCAGGCTCACGTAGCCGTGGAAGACGCTGCCGAGCAGCCGCACCGCGTGGGTCCGGTCCGGTTCCTCCAGGTCGTAGCCGCGTAGCAGGGCGCGGGTCAGCCGGCTGTGCCGGCCGCCGGCGCTGTCGGCGGCCGTCTGCGGGTCGAGGGGGAACCGGGCGGCCTCGTAGCGGCCGGGGTGTTCGCGGGCGTAGTCGCGGTAGACGTTGGCCAGCGCGGTCAGGGCGTCCTTGCCCGCCCGGCCGGCCAGCGCCTCGGCGGCGCGGTCGGCCAGCTCCTCAAGGGCGAGCAGCGCGATGCGGGTCATGAGGTCGTGCGAGTTCTGCACGTGCGAGTACAGGCTCGCGACCTTGACGTCGAATCTGCGGGCCAGCGCCGAGACGGTGACCTGCGCGAAGCCGACCTCGTCGGCCAGCTCCGCACCTGCCCGCGTCAGCCGCTCCGCGTTGAGCCCTGCACGCACCACGCCGCTACCGCCTTTCCCTCCTGCCGAAAGCTATCATGCATCTGCCTAACACTTTTAGGCAAATCGGTGAGACGTGGGCAGAAAGTTGACCCATCAACCAAATGCCGGTTAGCGTGGCGCCAGGCCACACAGTGGACGCATGGAGGGCACATGGCAGTGGAAGTGAGCGACGTCCCCGAAGCCCGGCGGTACGAGGCCCGGGTCGCCGGGGAGTCCGACGTCGCGGGCGTCGCGGAGTACCTCCGCACGGCGGAACTCATCGCGTTCGTACACACCGAGGTCCCGCCGGAGTACGAGGGCAGGGGAGTCGGGTCGGCGCTGGCCCGCACCGCCCTCGACCAGGCGCGCGCCGAGAACCTGCGGGTGCTGGCCACCTGCCCGTTCTTCGCCGGGTGGATCGCCCGGCACCCCGAGTACCAGGACCTGCTGTACCAGGCCCGCAGCAATGTCAGCGACTGACCGGCCGGGCGCCCGGCGGCGGAGGCGGCCGGCATGAGCGGCGGAAGCGGGAAGAAGGCGTACGAGGGCCGGTCGATCACCGTGACCTTCGAGGCCGGGCGCTGCCTGCACGCCGCCGAATGCGTCCACGGCCTGCCGGAGGTCTTCGACACGGACCGGCGCCCGTGGATCCGGCCCGACGGCGCCGAGGCCGGGCGCCTGGCCGAGGTGGTGCGCCGCTGCCCCTCGGGCGCGCTGCGGTACGAACTCGCGGACGGCACGGCCGAGGCCCCGGACGAGCCCACCCGGATCACGCGCAACGACAGCGGCCAGCTGGTCGTGCGCGGCGCGTTGCGGGTGGACACGCCGGCCGGCCGGCGTGCCGAGACCAGGGCCGTGCTGTGCGGCTGCGGGCAGAGCCGGCTGCAGCCGTACTGCGACCACGCGGGGCCCTGCGGTGAGTGACACCCCCGGACCGGCGCCGGGAATGTGCCTGCGCGCCGCTCCGCCCGGCCGGGGCACCCGGGAGTATCTTTCCGATCATGGTCGGGCCGGACGCGTGTGCGGGCGGGACGCGCATGCCGGGAAGTGAGCACGGAACACAGAGGATCTGACCCTCCGGGCCTCGGCGCCCACAGCCACTCGGAAAGGACGAGCACCCCATGGGATACATCACCGTAGGAAACGAGAACAGCACGCCGGTCGAGCTGTACTACGAGGACCAGGGCGCGGGTCAGCCCGTCGTCCTCATCCACGGATACCCGCTGAACGGCCACAGCTGGGAGCGCCAGACGCGCGAACTGCTGGCCGCCGGATACCGCGTCATCACCTACGACCGCCGGGGCTTCGGCAGGTCGTCGAAGGTGCACTCCGGCTACGACTACGACACCTTCGCCGCCGACCTCAACACCGTGCTGGAGACGCTCGACCTGCGCGACGCCGTCCTGGTGGGCTTCTCGATGGGGACGGGCGAACTCGCCCGCTACGTCTCGCGGTTCGGGCACGACAGGGTCGCCAAGCTCGCCTTCCTGGCCTCCCTGGAGCCTTTCCTCGTCGCCCGCGACGACAACCCCGAGGGCGTGCCGCAGGAGGTCTTCGACGGAATCGGGAAAGCGGCGAAGGGCGACCGGTACGCCTGGTACACGCAGTTCTTCTCGGACTTCTACGACCTGGAGGAGAACCTCGGCAGCCGGATCAGCCAGGAGGTCGTCACCGCGAGCTGGAACGTGGCGGTGTCGAGTGCCCCCGTGGCGGCGTACGCGGTCGTCCCCGCCTGGATCGAGGACTTCCGCGCCGACGTCGAAGCGGTCCGCGCCAGCGGCAAGCCGGCGCTGATCCTGCACGGCACGGCGGACAAGATCCTGCCCATCGACGCCACCGCCCGCCGCTTTCGGCGGGGCCTGCCCGAGGCGCAGTACGTGGAGATCGAGGGCGCCCCGCACGGGCTGCTCTGGACGCACGCGGACGAGGTCAACGCGGCCCTGCGCGCCTTCCTCGACTAGCTCCACGAGGAGGCGCCCTCTCCCGCCCGCGACCGGCCGCCAGGTTCCGGCTGCGGGCGCCGCCGGTGCGGGCGAGGGCGCCGGGGGTGCGGCACCCGACGACCGCCGGCGCCGTGCCCGACGCGTACCGCTGCACACCCCGGGGCACCAGCACCGTCAGCACCCCCGGCTGTGGGAACAGCTGTGCGCAGCTCGCCGCGGGCTTCACCGGTTTTCCACAGATCAGGAGGCGGGCGACGCACCTGCGTCGTACTGCGCCTCGAAGCGCTCCTTGTACGCGGCGGCGGCGGTGACCGACTCCAGGCCGAAGGTCACGTGGCCGACCGCTGCCCGTCCCCGCACCGCGTCGATCACCCGCGCCGCGTCCTGCACCGTGAACCCGCCGCACAGCTCGATGAGCTGTACCCCTTCGTCGACCAGTTCGACCGCGACGCCCGCGGCTTCGGACTCGTCCGGCACCGGGACCAGTATCGTCCGCTGCCCGGCGCGCTCGATCACGATCCGGTCGGCCGACGGGTCGGCTTGGGGCTGCCCGAAGAGGTAGGCCCACCTCATGGTCATGTCGCTTCTCCTGTCGTCGGCACTCTCCGTGCCGCCAGTATGTCCGGCTGTCCGGCCGGTACGGGGACGTCGGATGCGGCGTGCGCTCCTTCCGGCGGCGGCGTCCTTGCACGCTGCCCGCGGGCCGATGACGTACCTGCCGACGCCGGATCGGGCATCAGTTCCAGACCTCGTCGATCGAGACCGGGCGGATCTCTTCCTCCGCGGGTAGTCGTTCCGGCCCCTGCCACTCACGACCGGCCCTGCCGTCGGTCGGATAGTGCACGCAGAACGCCTCCACGTCCTCGCGGATGTCGAAGGTGCCGCGTACGCCGGCAGGCATGTAGAGCGACTCCCCGACGCCTGCCGTCCTGACCTCGCCTCCCACGCGCACCGTCAGACTTCCCCTGGTCACGACGGCGACCTCGTCGTACGCCCACAGGAAGTCGAACCGCACTCCTGCACGGAACCGGAGATAGGCCAACCCGAGACTGGAGCCCTCCCCCTCATCCGCGATGTAGCCGACATACGCCTCGTGGTCACCGACGCGCACCCACTCGGGCACATCCCGGACACCGAACTTCTGGATCGCGGTGGGTTCGAAGACCCCGGCGGTGCCCCGTGCCGTCTCGTTCTCTGCATCGGCCCGCATGGCCTGGTGACTGCTCATTTCCCCTACGTTGGCAGTCGGTCGGCTGTGCGCACAGTGACCGCCGCATCGTCGGCCGTGCACTTTGCACGGCCTGTCGGTGCCATCGGCAGGGCCGGGGCGGGATCGATGGCGACCGACGCTGTGAGGGTGAACGTGTCGTGCTCGGTGTCGGCCGTGAGGTGCCCGCCGAGGGTCTCGATCCGTGCGCGCAGGTTGGCCAGACCCGCCGCCGGGCAGGGGTCTGCCCGTACGTGGGGGCGGTCCGCGCCATCGTTGGCGACCCGCACCCGTACCTTCCCCTCAGCAGCCGTGATCTCGAACGTACAGGTCTCCGGCCGGGCGTGCCGGATGATGTTGGTCGCCGCTTCGCGCACGATGATCCCCATCAGGTTGTCCACGTCGCGAGGGAGCGGCCCGGCGTCGTTGCTGACGGTGACAGTGGCGCCCCACGCTTCGAGGAGGGCGCGTGCGGCGGAGAGTTCGTCGCGGCAGGAGACGCTGTCGCCCGCGGTGGTGAACGTGCGGACTTCGGTGAGCGCCTGCTCCGCGCTGTGTTGTGCCTGTTTGAGGTGGCCGCGGGTGGCGGCTGGATCGGTCTCCCGGGCCCGGAGGGCGAGTTCGATCTTGAGTTTGATGGCGGAGAGGTGGAAGCCGAGCAGGTCGTGGATGTCGCGGGCGAGCCGGAGGCGTTCGGTGATGACGGCGACCCGGGTGAGTTCGTCGCGGGTGGCGTGCAGCCGGCGGGTGATCTCGGGCAGGTTGTGCAGCGCGTAGATGACGGCGGCCCAGTACAGGGCACTTGCCGCGGTGTAGCCCCCCGTCCAGACCCCTTCGTGGTGCTGGGAGTACGCGAAGCAGGCGACGGCGATCGCCGCGGGCGTGGCCCACGACCATGGCGGTCGCATCCGGACGGCCGCGGTGCCGCCGGCGAGCAGCAGGAACATGGAGATTTCGTCGCGGGGGGCGGGGAACAGCGTCATGCCGACGACCAGGCCGACCTGCGTGGCCAGGGCGAGCCGCCACCAGCGCGGCGCGCCCCCGCCCTCGCGGGGAGAGCCGATATGGAGCTGCAGTGCCGCCGCCAGGAGGATGACGATGTGCGCGGCCGTGAACTCAAAGGCGCTCCCGTCCCAGAGCATGTTGATGACGGAGGTGGCGAGGAAGTCGGCCACGATCAGCAGGTGCGCCCACCTGGCGAACCGCAGCTCGACGCCGACGGGCGGCTGCCGCCTGGGTGCCGGGCCGACCGGGCGGGGGCTGCGGTGGATGTCGGCGATCGCTCGGGCATCGGCGGCTGCCCGGTGGGCGAGTCCGCCGAGCACCGTGAGGCGGCCGTGATCGACCGTCGGCGACGCGAGCGCGTCACGGGTCTGCCCGACGAGGGTTGACAGCTGGGTGCCCACATCGGTGCTGAGACGGTCAGCCGCACGCAACCGCTCCGCCTCGACCTCGACGTCGGCCAGCCGCTGCCCGTCCTCGTGCGTCTGCCGTACGAGCTGAGCGAGCCGGACGATCGCGAAGATCGCGAACCCGTTGGCCACGTTGACGAAGAGGGCGTACGCGAACATCAGGGCGGACGGATGGAAGTACCCGGCCAGGACGGCGTCGCCGACCGCGACGACCGCGAACAGGACCCATGAGGCGCGCAACGGAGCCGCCAGCAGGACGCTCGCACACAGCGCCGTTCCGGCCAGCCCCCAGCCCTGGCCGACCACCAGGTAGGGCGCGAACACCGCACCCGCCTGGATGCACAGCAGCAGCACCGGCTGCCCCCGCCCCGTGACGAGCAACACCAGGGCCGCGGCGAGAACGACTTCCATCGCGATGCAGAATCCGACCAGGCCGGCAGACCACTTCGTGTGAAAGGCGAGCGACTGCAGGTGCCAGAGGATCCGGATCGTGAAGAGAAGGAAGGTGGCTGCGAACGCGAACAGCCCGGCGAACCGCGGTTGCAGCATCACCAGACGCCCCCCGTTCCGGCTTGGCCCCGGCTCGGGCCCGGCCGCCGTCGCGCTGCGTGGGCGTGCGGCGACCGCCGTGACCACGCCTGCCACCCTTGCCTCACTATAGGCCGGAATCGGCCGCAGCCCGGTCCCGGCGACGCCGTCGGCTCATCGCCGCCGCCGCGTACAGATGAGGCTCGCCCTGTCCTCGACGCTGCCCGTGCCGCACGGTGGGTCGTGCACATTGCACGGCGGCCCGGGGGCGGTTCGCGCAGGGGCGACGTAGGGTGACGTCACCGTACTCAGGCAGGTGACGAGGGGGCGTGTGGTGATTCGGGTCCTGGTGGCCGAGGACGTCCGCCTGCTCCGCGAGGCCCTGGTCGACCTGATCGGCTACGAGGACGACATCGAGGTGGTCGCGTCGGTCGAGACCGGCGACGCGATCGTGCCGGCGGCCGTGCGGGTGCGGCCCGACGTCGCCGTGATCGACATCGAGCTGCCGGAGCGCGACGGCCTGGACGCCGCGGCCGAGTTGCGTGACGTGCTCCCGGACTGCCGGACGCTGATCCTCACCGGAGTCGGCCGGCCCGGCAACCTCCGCCGCAGCGCCAGGGCGAAGGTGGCGGGCTTCATGCTGAAGGACTCCCGGCCCCAGGAGCTGGTGGCGGCGATCCGGACCATCGCGGCCGGCGGCCAGGTGATCGACCCGCAGCTCGCGTTCGCCGCGTTGGACGTGGCCGACAGCCCGCTGACCGAACGCGAGGCCGACGTGCTCAGGCTGACCTCGGAGGGCTTGAACCCGCGCGAGACGGCGGCGCGGCTCCACCTCACGTACGGCACGGCACGGAACTACCTCGCCACGGCCGTGACCAAGCTGGGCGCACGGAACCGGGTGGACGCCATCCGGATCGCCACCCAAGCGGGCTGGATCTAGCGACACTCCGACGGGCCACTGGTGCCGCCGCGCTCGCGCGCGCCCGCCCGGTGTGCGGATCGCACGTCCGGACGGTGCATCCCCCGGGGCCGGTCGGTGCGTCCGGCACTGGTGGCGGCCGGAACGCGCTGCGAGCGTGAGCGACCTGTCCGTTCTGCCGCTCGCTTGGAGGAATGATGCGCGTTCTGGTTGCGGGAGCCACCGGGGTGATCGGCCGCCAGCTGCTTCCCGCCCTCGTCGCCGCCGGGCACGACGTGGTCGGCCTGTCGCGGACCGCTCCCGGCGCCGACACCGGCCCGGCGGGTATGCGGATCGTCGTAGGGGACGCTCTGGACCGTGCTTCGGTGGCACGTGCGGTCGACGAGGCGGCCCCGGACGCGGTGGTGAACATGCTGACCGCGATTCCGCCGGAGATCGATCCGAAGCGGCTCGCCGAGCAGTTCGCCTTGACCAACCGGCTGCGCACCGAAGGCACCCGCAACCTGCTCGCCGCGGCCGGCGGGGTCAAGCGGGTGATCGCACAGGGGCTCGCCTACGTGTACGACCCGGAAGGCGCCGGCCCCGCCGACGAGGACGCGCCGTTGTGGCGCCGACCACCGGGGCAGTTCGCCCCCGTCCTGGCCGCCCTTCAGGAGCTGGAGCGGACCACCCGGGACGCCGGCGGTCTGGTGCTGCGGCTCGGCCATCTCTACGGACCGGGCACCCTCTACGCGCCCGACGGGGCGTTCGTCCGCCAGGTGAGGGCAGGCAGGCTGCCGTTGGTGGGCGGCGGCACGGCGACGTTCTCGTTCTCGCACACCTACGACGTGGCGACGGCCGTCGTCGCGGCCCTGGCCGGTGACCAGACCGGGGTGCTGAACGTGGTCGACGACGAGCCGGCCCCGATGAGCGAATGGCTTCCCTTCCTGGCGCACCTCGTCGGCGCCCCCGAGCCCAAGCGCGTGCCCGTCTTCCTCGCCCGGTTCGCGGTCGGCCCGTGGGGCGTGGCCTTCATGTCCCGACTGCGCGGAGCGGACAACACGCGGGCCAAGGCCACGCTGGACTGGAAGCCGCGGTACCCCTCGTGGCGCGCGGGGTTCGCCACGGAGCTGGGCGGAGCGGCGGCGGACGCGTCGTGATGACGACAGCTCAGTCGGCGAGGCCCGGCGCGCCGGCGCCGCGGCGGACCAACTGGCTCGTCGTGGCGGCCACCGGCGTGGCGGTGTTCATGGCGCAGCTGGACACCACGGTGGTCAACGTGGCGCTACCGGAGATCGAGACCGAACTCGGCATCGGCACCAGTCTGACGCAGTGGATCGTGCTGGGCTACGTCCTTCCGATGATCGCCCTGTCGCTGCCGAGCGGGAGGTGGCTGGACGGCGCGGGGCACCGGAACGCGCTGGTCTTCGCCGTGTCCGGATTCGTCCTCGCCAGCATGGCGGTGGGCCTGGCGCCGGGCGTCGGCCTGCTGATCGCGGCGCGGGTGCTTCAAGGGGCGTTCGCCGCGGTGCTGTTCGCGCTGATCCCGGTGCTGACCACGGTGGCGACGCGGCCGGATCAGCGTGGGCGCGCCATGGGGATCGTGATGACGCTCGGACCGCTGGGCGGCGTGAGCGGGCCGGTCCTCGGCGGGCTCCTCGTCGAGCATGCCGGCTGGCAGTGGATCTTCTATCTGAACGTGCCCGTCGGGCTGGTCGTGATCGCGATCGGTCTCACGCAGTTGCCGTCCGGCTCGGCGCTGCGCGTGCCCGGCAGGGGTTTCCTGGCGGAGATCGCGCTCCTGGCGATGGCCGTGGTCGCGATGATGCTGTCGCTGACCTTCACCGCCGAGTACGGACCGGGCTGGCTGCTGCTGGCACCGCTGGCGCTCCCGTTCGTCCTGCTCTGGTACCGGCACCCCAGCAGCGGCGCGGTGCGGGAGCTGCTGCGCTCTCCGGGCATGCCGGGCCCGCACCTGGTGCTCGTGACGGAGATGACCGCGGTCATGGTCATCGCGTTCCTCGTTCCGTTCCATCTCCAGCGTTCCGCCGGCGCGACGCCGGCCGAGGTGGGACTGACGATGCTGGCGTTCCCGCTCGCCACGATGGCCTTCGGCCTGATCGGCGGTGCGCTCGCGGACCGGTTCACCCCGCGCCGGGTGACCGGCGTGGGAGCCGTGGTGGTCACGCTGGGGGTGAGCCTGATGGTCCCGTTGGCACCGGGATGGGGCATGGCCGACCTGATCTGGCGGCTGGCCGTCGTCGGGGTGGGCGCCGGCCTGCTCGCCGGTCCGAACCAGATGATGGCCATGAACAACTCGCCGCGGCACCTGCTGGGCACGACCGGGGCGTCGACCAGTCTGGTCCGCCAGATCGGCACCGCCTTCGGCCCGGCGCTGGCGACCACCCTGTGGGCGCTGCCCGGCTACACCCTCACCGGGATGCGGCTGGCGATGGGTACGGCCGCCCTGCTGGCGGCGCTCAGCATTCTCGCACTGGCCCGCACGCCGCGAGTGGCCCTACGCGAGGGCGGGGGCGCGTAGGGGGCATGGCTCTGCGTGGCCGCGCCGAGGGTGCGGATCAGGCGGGACATGCTAGCCTTACACTATAAGGGAGTCAAAGGAAGCGACACGCAGCGGCAAGAGGGGCGGCGGAGCCGATGCCGGAGAGAGGTAGGGGCCGGCGCGGAGCGCCGGCGCGCACCCCGCTCAGCCGCGAGCGCGTGATCCGCACGGCGGTGGCGGTCGCGGACGAGAAGGGCTCGGCCGCGCTCAGCATGCGGGTCATCGCCGAACGGCTGGGCGTCGAGGCGATGTCGCTCTACCACCACGTCGCGGGCCGGGAGGACATCCTCGACGGCATGGTGGACGTGGTCTTCGGCGAGATCGACCTGCCGCCGCGCGACACCGACTGGAAGAGCGCCATGCGCCACCGCGCGGACTCCGCGCGTGCCGCCCTCCGGCGCCACCCGTGGGCCGTCGCCCTGCTGGACTCCCGCGCCCGCCCCGGCCCGGCGACCCTGCGCCACCACGACGCCGTCGTCGGCGCGCTGCGCGCCGGAGGGTTCTCCGTCCCGATGGCCGCGCACGCCGTCTCGCTGATCGACAGCTACCTGTACGGCTTCGTGATCCAGGAGTCGAGCCTTCCGTTCAGCGGCCCGGCGGAGCTGGACGAGGCCGCGGACGCCTTCCTGCGCGAGATGCCCGCCGGCGCGTACCCGCACCTCGCCGAACTCGTCACCGAGCACGTCCGCACACCCGGCTACGACTACGCCGGCGAGTTCACCTTCGGCCTCACCCTCATCCTCGACGCCCTGCACCCGGACGAGGCCCCGCCGCAGCCGCCCGGAGCCTGCCCGTAACCGGCCCGGCGGGCGATTCTGCCGACCCGCGGCGCCCTCCGCGGCCAGGATGGTGGACGCAGACGCAGAAGCAGACGCCGCAGGAGGCGACGATGAAGTTTCAGTCCAGGGTCGAGCCCCCGGAGCCGATGAAGGGGCTGGAGATCCCGCCCGAGGTCGTGGAGTCGCTCGGCGGCGGCAAGCGGCCCGCGGTGACGATCACGCTGAACGGGCACGTGTGGCGCAGCCGCGTCGCCATCATGCGGGGCCGCTACCTCATCGGCCTGAGCAAGGCCAACCGGCAGGCCGCGGGGGTGGAGACCGGGGACGAGGTCGAGGTCGGCCTGGAGCTGGACACCGAGCCGCGCGAGGTGGTCGAGCCCGAGGAGCTGATCAGCGCCCTCGACGCCGACCCGGAGGCCCGGATCGCGTACGACAAGCTGCCCCCGGGGCGCAAGCGGCAGTACGTGATCACCGTCGAGGGGGCGAAGAAGCCCGAGACCCGGCAGCGGCGGGTGGAGAAGATCATCGCGGAGCTGCGGGACCGCTGACCGGTCGGGCCGGCGCTCCCCGCGTCCGCCCCTTCATTCTCCCCAATCCCCGCAATCCCACGGGCACCACCGGTAATTGACCGCCCCGGGGCTCGGCCACCGAGCCCCGGGGTTTCTCCTTTTCTGTTCAGCGTTCGCGGGCTTCCCGCCGCCGCACCCCCGTGGATACTCTTCCCGCCACCTCCCCACGCACCGCGCCCGGAATCGGGCTCATGTGGGGTGTCCCTTCATCGAGAGCGGGGGTTTCGTGACGAAGAAGCGCATATCCATAGCGGCGGCGGCCGCGACCGTCCTGGCCGGTTCACTGGTGGCGTTACCCGCACGTGCACCGGCGGCCGAGGCGCCGGCGGGATCGGCGGACCCGTCAGCCGGCGGCATTGCGTGGTCGCCGTGCCCGGAGGACGACCCCGTCATCGGGGACCGGCTCAAGGGGCTGGAATGCGGCTCCCTCCGGGTCCCCCTCGACCACGCCCGGCCCGACGGCCGGCAGATCACCCTCGCGCTGACCCGCGCCCGGCACACCGCGCCCGCCGCGGACTACCAGGGTGTCGTCCTGCTCAACCGCGGCCAGTGGCCCGGCCAGTTCGGCCGCGACCTGCCCACCCGCTTCGCCAAGGGCACCACCGGGCTGCCCGCCGACGTCGGCGCCGCCTACGACTGGATCGGCTTCGACCCGCGCGGCGTCGGCGCCAGCGAGCCCGCGGTCACCTGCGACCCCGCCTACGTGTGGCCCGGCCACGCCAAGGCCGACTACGTGCCGCGCACCGTCGCGGACGAGCGCGCGTGGGTCAGGCGCGCCCGCGCCTACGCCCGCAGCTGCGGCCGCAAGTACCGCGCGGAGCTGCCGCATCTCACCACCCGCGCCACCGCCCGCGACCTGGACCTGATGCGCAGGGCGCTCGGCCAGGAGCAGATCAACTACCTGGGCTACGACTACGGCACGTACCTCGGCTCCGTCTACGCCACCATGTACCCCGACCGCGTGCGCCGCATGGTGCTCGACACCGTGGTACGGCCCAGCGGCGGCTGGTACGAGGGCGGCCTGGAGCAGACGGAGACGTACGAGGCGAGCGCGCGGACCTTCTTCGGCTGGATCGCCGCGCACGACGATGTGTACGGCCTCGGCGCGACCGCCGACGCGGTGGAGGAGAACTACTACCGCGGAAGGGACCGGCTCCGCGCGGCCCCGGTCAACGGCGACCTCGGCCCGTCCGAGTACACCGACATCTTCCTCATCGACCTCTACCGCAGCTCCAACTGGGCCCGCCACGCCGCCGCGCTCTCCGACTGGGTGGTCCGCGGCGACCCGGCGGGCCTGCTGGCCCACTTCCGCGCCCCGGACTTCCCGGGCCACAACAAGCAGGCGATGTACAGCGCCATCCAGTGCGGCGACGCGCCGTGGCCGCGCCACTGGAAGCGCTGGAGCGCCGACCACCACCGCCAGTACCGCCGGGGCAACACCTACATGACCTGGTACGTCGCCTGGTACAACGCGCCCTGCGCGTTCTGGCCCGTCTCCGCGTCCGCACCGCCGCAGGTCGGCGACGACGACGTGAACGTGCTGCTGACGCACGCGGAGAACGTCGCCGCGACACCCGTCGGCGGCGCGTACGACATGCACGAGCGGTTCCCGAACTCCCGGCTCGTCCTGGAGCGCGACGGCTTCAACCACGAGGTCGCCCTCATGGCGAACAACAACGGGTGCATGAACGCGTACGTCAGCGACTACCTCCGGGACGGCACCAGGCCGCCGTCCGCACAGGGCGCGGACGCCTCCTGCGCCCCCGCCCCCCTGCCCGACCCGGCGCCCTAGCGCACCCGGCCCGGCCGCATACGGCCCGCGTATTCCGCCCGGCGTTCAACCGGGCGGAATACGCGGTCGAACAGCGGCCTTTTCCGGCCGCGTCCCCGCGGCGGCAAACTCGCCTCGAACGACACCCGCTGACTAGTTTTGCGGCGGCGATTCTTGCCACCACTTGCGAGGAGGGTCGGAAAATGACAACTGGCGTCATTGTCGTCGGTGCCGGTCCCGTCGGGTTGATGCTGGCCGGCGAACTCCGACTGGCCGGGGCGGACGTCACCGTGTACGAGCGGCTGACCGCCCCGACCGGGGAATCGCGCGCGCTCGGATTCAACAGGCGGGCCGCGGAATCCCTCGACCAGCGCGGGCTCCTGCCCGGCCTCGGCGAGTTCCGCTGGGGCCCGATGGGGCACTTCGGCGGCGTCCGGTTCGACCTCGGGATGCTGGCCGAGGACCAGAGCGGGGTGCTCGGCCTGTCCCAGGCCAGAACCGAGGAGATGCTCGCCGGCTGGCTGGCGGGCCTCGGCGTGCCGGTGCGCCGCGGATACGAGGTGACGGGCCTCCGCGAGGCGCCGGACGGCGTGGCGGTGTCCCTCGCCGGGCCCGAGGGCCCGAGCGAGGACACCGCCGCGTACCTCGTCGGCTGCGACGGCCCGCGGAGCACCGTCCGCCGGCTCGCCGGCATCGGCGCCCCCGGCCGGGCGGCCACCCGCGGCATGTACACCGCGGAGATCGCCGGGGTCCCGCTGCGCCCCCGCCCGATCGGCGAACGCCTCCCCGGCGGCCGCATGGTGGTCTGCACGCCGCTCGGCGACGGCCGCCTGCGCATCGTCATCCACGACCCCAGCCTGCCGAAGGAGCCCGACCCCGCCGCGCTCACCTTCGCCGAGGTCGCCGCCGCCTGGCAGCGGCTGACCGGCGAGTCCATCGACGACGCGCGCGCCGACTGGCTCTGGGCCCGCGGCAACTCGGTCGCGCTGGCCGACCGGTACCGCAGCGGTCGGGTGTTCCTGGCCGGCGACGCCGCGCACGACGTGCCGCCGCTGGCGGCGTGGGGGCTGAGCGCCGGGCTGCAGGACGCGGTGAACCTCGGCTGGAAGCTGGGGCTGGTTCTGAAGGGGCTGGCGCCGGACACGCTGCTGGACACGTACCACGCGGAACGGCACCCGGCCGGCGAGCAGTTGGTACGCAACGCGCAGGCCGCCTCCCTGCTCTACCTCGGCGACGCCGGGATGGACCCGGTGCGCGCCGTGTTCGGCGAACTGCTCACGCACGCCGACGCCGCGGAGCACGTCGCCGGGGTCGTCAGCGGGTTGGGGATCCGGTACGAGGTGGGGGCGGGGGAGCATCCGCTGCTGGG
>NZ_BAAAPF010000171.1:0-15421 GCF_039531005.1 Streptomyces synnematoformans | reverse complement strand
GGCGGCTCAGAACTCCGCCGCGGTGGCGTCGGTGCGGTCGCCGTCGATGTCGGCGTCGCCCCCGCGCACGAGACCTCGCCCGCCTCCTGGCGGCGCCAGGTCGACGTGGGCCTGACGGCCGCGTTCCTCGGCTTCCGCGCCTGCCTGCCCGGCCTGCGCGCGCAGCCGGGCGCCGCCGGCGCCGCGGTGCTGGTCTCGTCCGTGCACGCCAGGCACGGCATCCCCGGCCACCCCGCGTACGCCGCCGCCAAGGGCGGGCTGCTGTCGCTCGGCGGCCAACTCGCCGTCGAATACGGCCCGGCGGTGCGGGTGAACACCGTGCTGCCCGGCCCGGTGCTCACCCGGCTGTGGGACCGTGTCCCCGAGGAGGAGCGCCGGGCCAGCGCGGAGCAGACGGCCGCCGGCCGGCTGGGCGCGCCGGAGGAGGTGGCCGCCGCCGTCGCCTTCCTCGCCTCGCCCGAGGCGTCCTACGTGACCGGCGCCAGCCTGGTCGTGGACGGCGGCTGGAGCGTCGTCAAGTCGTCGGCCTGAGCGGGGCGGGCCGAGCCGGGGCCGGTGCGGCGCACGGGAGTTCGGGACACAGGGAGGAGCACGAGGCCATGTCGGGTTACGCCCGCCGCGGGGTGCACGGGCAGACGGTGGAGGCCATCGCGCACCGCGTCCTCAGCGGCGAGATAGCCGAGGGCGCCACCCTCGACCTCGCCGCCATGCAGGCCGAGCTGGGCGTCAGCCTCACCGCGCTGCGCGAGTCGCTGAAGGTGCTGGCCGCCAAGGGCATGGTCGACGCCCGGCAGAAGCGCGGCACGTTCATCCGGCCGCGCTCCGACTGGAACCTCCTCGACACCGACGTGCTGCGCTGGCGCTTCGAGTCCGCCGGACGGCAGCAGGGCGACGGCGCCGCCGCGCGGGCGGCCTCCCCGCTGCTGGGGGACCTGGACAAGGTGCGCGGCATCGTCGAGCCGGCGGCGGTGCGGCTGGCGGCCGTGCGGCGCACCACCGCGGACCTGGCCGCGCTGGACGGGGCGCTCGCGGCCATGGCCGAGGCGCGGGACGGGACGGCGGCCTCCGCGGCGGGCGTCGCGGCGGCCCTCGCCTTCCACCGCGCCCTGCTGGCCGCCTCGCACAACGAGCTGCTGGCGCGCATGGACCTGGTCATCGCGACGGGCCTGGCCGCCCGCGACCAGCTCGTGCACGGCCCCGGGCACCGCCCCGGGGATCCGGTGCCGAGCCATCGCGCGGTGCTGGACGCGGTCCGGGCCGGGGACCCGGACGCGGCCGAGGCGGCGATGCGCGGGCTGCTGGCGCAGGCGGCGCACGACCTGGCCGAGCTGAGCGCGGCCCCGGTCCCGGCGCGGGGCCCGGCGCAGGACGGGCCGGCGGTCGGGGCGTAGCCGGCGCACAGCCGCGCCCCGCCGCGCGGACGCATCCGCACGACGGGGCGGCGACGGACTCCCGCGGGTCAGGCCCCGGGCGTCAGTACCAGTTGTTGGCCTGCCAGAACTCCCAGGCGCCGCACGGGCTGCCGTAGCGCTCGTTCATGTAGTCCAGGCCCCATTCGAGCTGGGTCACCGGGTTGGTCCGCCAGTCGGAGCCGGCCGAGGCCATCTTGTCGCCCGGCAGCGCCTGCATCAGGCCGTACGCACCGGAGGAGGGGTTGGTCGCGGTGTGGTCCCAGCCGCTCTCCCGCTCCACGATGTTGCTGAAGCAGGTGAACTGGTCCGCCGGCACGATCTCCCGGGCCGCGGCCTGGATTCCGGACGTGGTGGTCGGCACGCTCGCCTGGGACGCCTCCGTGGCGCCGCCGGAACCGCCGGAACTCCCGGCGGACGAGGAGCCGTTCGGGTCGATCGACCGGTCGACCCCGCCGCCCTGGGTGTCGATGCGCAGCTCGGTGCCGACCTTCAGCGCGGCCGGGTTGCCGCCGATGGCCTTCTCGTTGTCGACGTACACGCGCTGCCAGCCGCCGGGCACGTCGTACTTCGCGGCGATCTTGGACAGCGTCTCGCCGGCGCCGACGGTGTGCTCGACGTAGCGCTGCTGCTTCTTCTCGGTCTTGGCGGCGGTCTGGTCGGCCTCGGCGGGCTTGCTCTCGGCCTTCCCTTCGAGGTCCAGCTCCTGGCCCGGGAGGATCAGGTGCGGGTTGTCGCCGACGGCCGCCTTGTTGGCCTCGTAGAGCCGCTGCCAGTCGGCCCCGAATCCGTTGTCCTCGGCGATTTCCGAGAGGGTGTCGCCCTTCTCGACCGTGTAGGCGTGCGCGGCGGTCGCCGCGGCGCCGCCGATGGCGGGCAGGGCTATGCCCACTCCCGCGGCGGCGGCGTAGCGGCGGGAGGAGCGCGTCTTGGGCGCGCGCCGGGTGCCGGTTCCGGCCATGGTGGCTCGCTCTTTCTCCGACGCCTGCGAAGTGAGCTGTCGGGTTCGGGCTGGAGTTGCCCGGCCGCGTCGTGCTGTGCGGCTTCACCCCGAGTCGGGGAGCCCGGTGCGGTTGCCACCGTGGCTCCGGCCGACGGAGAAGTGGTTCCCCCGCTCCTGCCCGAACGGCTGTGGGGACGACGGTTCCGGGCTCCGACGGGCAGGATTCGGCGTACCGGAGCGCGGTGCTCGCGTCTGCGAACGACTCGGACACTAGGAGATCGAACGGCAGATCACAAGAGGATCACGAGGATCCACGCGTGGTCTGACGCTCCGTGGCGGCGCGCGCACGCGTGGGGCGGCTGGTGCGGGTGTGACGTTCGGCACCTTCGCCGCGGCGCAGTTCCGCCAGCAGCGGCGGCCCCGCCGGTACGACGAGACCGTGCACGCCGCGGTCCGCGGCGCCGGCCAGCGCGTCCCGCCAGGCCGCCGGTCCGGCCGGTGCCGCCACCGGAGTCCAGCGCCCGGCGCCCGGCTCCTCGTACCCCGGCCCGGCCGGCGCCAGCCGGCGGAACGCGGGCACCGTGGGGGCCACGGCGACGAGTTCCGCGCACCGCCGCGAGTCCGCGTCGAGCGCGAGCCGGCGCTCGCTCAGCAGCACGACGGTGGCCAGCGCCCGGGCCAGCCACGCGGCCTGCGGGACGCTGTCGGGCAGGGCGACGACGAGCTTCGCCCGGTTCGTGGCGCCGGCCAGCGCGGCGGCGAGCGCCAGCACGTCGTGCGCCGGGTCGGGACCGCCGTCCAGCCACAGCGCGTCGGCGCCCGCGGCGTCGTACGCCGCGCACTCCGCCAGCCAGCCGCCGGGCTCCTCCGGCATCCTGGGAAGCAGCACACCGACGCGTACCGCCGGGTCGGCGCCGGCCGCGGCCGCGCCCGCGGACGAGGGTGGTGATGCGCTCATCGTGGCCTCCCCGAGTGGCGGATGAGGGCTATCGGGGGCATACCGTACGCCGTTGCGTCGCGGAAGGCAGCGGTTCGTGCACCCACAGTTCATGATTTTTGGAATTCCACCGGCGCCGCCCCGGTGCGGAGCCGCGCGGCCCGCCCGCGAACGCCGAGGGAGGGGACACCCCGCGGGTGTCCCCTCCCTCTCTGTTCCCGGCCGGTGGCCCCCGTCAGCGCCTGCGGGCCACACCCCCGTTTGCCGGGTCGTACGGGATCACTCCGGGCTCCGGGAGAGCAGGAAGTCGGCTTCGCCGGCCTTGGCGCCCTCGATGAACGCGTCCATCTCGCCGGGCGTGTAGATCAGGGCGGGGCCCTGCGGGTCGGCCGAGTGCCGCACCGCTATCCGGCCGTCGTGCAGCCGCATGGTTTCGACGCAGTTGCCGCCGTTGCCGCCGCTCCACGGCTTGCGCCAGCCCTCGGCACCGAGATCGGCGGCCGGCATACCGTTGTAGATGCGTTCCATTCACAGCTCCTTGCGGAAGTCCCGGAGGATCTCCTTCGTGCGTTTTGCCGTCGCCGCCTGGGCCGCCATGTGGTCCAGCGCGGCGAGGTGTGAGGCCACCTCGTGCCGGCCGTCGAGGTAGACGGCGCCGGTGAGGTACTCGGTGTAGATCATGTCCGGCAGCTCCGGAAGGGCGAACCGGAAGAGGACGAAGGGGCTGTACGTGCCCGGGTGGTGCCCGGTGCGGAACTCCGCCATCTGGAGCGTGACGTTCGGCAGCGAGGCGACGTCGAGGAGCCGGTCGACCTGATCGCGCATCACCCGGCCGTCGCCCACCGGGCGGCGCAGCACGGTCTCGTCCACGATCACCCAGAACCGGGGCGCCTTCTCGCGGGTCAGCAGCTCCTGGCGCTCCATCCGCAGCGCGACGTGCCGCTCGATCTCCGCGGGCCCCACCCGGCCGAGGGAGCCGACCCGGAGGACGTGCCGCGCGTAGTCCTCGGTCTGCATCAGCCCGGGCACGAAGTGCGGTTCGTACGACCTGATGAGCGACGCCGCGCCCTCCAGGCTCACGTACATGCTGAACCAGTCGGGCAGGATGTCGTGGAAGCGCTGCCACCAGCCGGGCTGGTTGGCCTCCTCGGTGAGCGCGACGAAGGAGTCGACCTCCTCCTGGTCGATGCCGTACGTCTGCAGCAGCAGCTGCACGTACGGAACCTTCAGCGCGACCTCGGCGGTCTCCATCCGGCGGACCGTGGCCGGGGCGACGCGCAGGATCCGCGCGGCCTCCTCGCGCTTCAGCCCGGCGCGCTCGCGCAGCTCCTGCAGCCGCTTGCCGAGGACGACCTGCCCCACGGTCGGCGCGGACCGCGGTTCGCTCACGCCATACCTCCCTGTCGGAATGCCTCCAGCAGTGTGCCACGCCCCGCGCTCGGCGGACACAGTGCAACGGCAACTCTGAAAAATTCAGAGTGGGGGTTGCCAAGTGGTCGCGGCGGGACCATAGTTTGGGACGTGAGCCAGTCCACACAGCTGCCTCGTTCGGGGGTCGTGACGCAGGTCCCCAGCTTGCCGGGGGACCGTCCGGGAACGGATGCGGCGCGGTGCGGTTTCGAGGTGCCCGGCCGGGCGGACGCGGTTGCGGACGCACGCCGGCTGGCCCGGGAACAACTGGACCGCTGGGGGGTGGAGGGCGAGGTGGGCGACAGTGCCGCCCTCGTCCTCACGGAACTGGTGACCAACGCACTGCTGCATACGGGGAGTCGGCGCATAGGGTGCGAGCTGCACTGCAGCGCCGACAGCCTGCGGCTGGCCGTCACCGACCAGGGTGCCGAGCCGGGAAGCCTGCGGGTGCAGCGGTCGGGCGCGGACGAGCAGGGTCGGGGGCTCCTGCTCGTCACCGCGGTGAGCAGCAGCTGGGGGGCGTACGACGCCCGGCCCGGGCCCGGTCTCGTGGTCTGGGCGGAGCTGCGGCGCGAGGTGCCGGCGGCCGGGGGAGCCGCCGCGTCGGGCACATCGGGGGCCGGCGCGGTGGGCGGCCGGCCGGTCGTCGAGCGGGCGGCCGGATGATGCGCACCGGGCCCGGCGGCCGGCTTCGGCTGGCCGTACCGGGCGCGGGCGCCGCGGCGCTCGGCTGCGACGCGGTGGGCATCCCGGAGCGGACCGGGTACGAGGTGATGGCCCGGCTGCCCCGCGTCGGCTGTGTCTTCGCCGACGGCAGCAGGTGGTGGTGGATCGTACCGGCCGGCTCCGGCATCGGCCTGCTCTGGCCGCCGGCCGTCGACTACGCCCCGGGCGCCGCCGTCTCCCGGCCGGCGCCCGGCCCCGCCGGCCCGCCGGCCGTGCCCCGGCTGGTGCACCGGCCGGCCGACGGCGTTCCGTACACCCCGCCGATCCCGCTGTACCTGCTGCTCTGCCGGCGTACGGGCGTCGAGCCCGCCTGGTCCTGCGACGTCGCCCGGGTGGCCGCGGGCCGCAGCGACGCCGCCTGAGCACCCGCGGCGGACCGGTCGGCGGGCACCTCCCCGATTCGGTTGCGGGGGAGGTGCCCACGGCCGGCCCGCCGAGGGCGGCGCGCCGCGGGCCCCGTGTCGCCGTGGGGGCGGCGGCACGGGGCCCGCGGGGTGCGTCCGGGGTGTCCGGCGCGCTTACGGGGCGGGGCTCAGCAGCCCCGGCCGCGCAGCGCCACCATCGCGTCGAAGCTCTCCTCCGCCGCCCAGATCGAGCCCTGCGGCTCCTGCGGGCCGCGGTCCTGCTCCCACAGGTACAGCGGCAGCCCCGGCGCCCGCAGCCCGCTGAAGAACCGGCGGAAGTCCAGCTCGCCCTGGCCGAAGACGACGTCGCGGTACTGGTTCGTCTGCGCCGGGTCCCGCACGCCGTCCTTGACGTGGAAGGCGACGTAGCGCCGCGGGGCGGCGTTGACGTAGTCCAGCGGGTCGAACTCGCCGAGCTGGTCGCGGAAGCGCAGCGAGGCGCCGAACGCCCAGAGGATGTCCAGCTCCAGGAAGACGTACCGCGGGTCGGTGCCGCGCAGGAACAGGTCGTGGCGCCGCACGCCCGGCCGGTCGGAGACCGGGCCGAACTCGTTGGTGTGGTTGTGCTGGTAGATCTTCAGCCCGTGCCGGCGGGCCGCCTCCCCGGACTCGTTGAAGCGTTCGGCCCCGGCCAGGATCTCCGCCGCCGTGCCGCCGGGGAAGTCGCTGGCGGTGCCGATGTAGTCCATGCCGAGCGCGGCGGCGTTCTCGAACTCCTGCTCGCGGGTGTCCGCGTTGAGCAGCGTGTTGAGGCCGATGTGGGCGCCGCCGGCGCGCAGGCCGTTGTCGTCGAGCAGCTTGCGCAGCTTGGGAACGGTCATGTCCGGCTCGGCCGGGGAGGAGTAGCCGGCGAACTCGATGTACGTGTAGCCGATCTCGGCCAGCTCGGTCAGCACGGGGGTGAAGCCGCGCTGCTGGATCTGGTCGCGGACGCTGTAGAGCTGCAGGCCGATACGGCCCCGGGGGACTGCGCCGCCGCGGCCGTGCCCGGGGGCGGCGGCGGGGGCGGCGAGGGCTCCGGCGCCCGCGGCGACGGCGGCGGTACCGGCCGCCGTGCCGGCGGCGGCCCGGAGGAATCCACGGCGGTGCAGGCTGGGCTTGCTCATGTCGTGTCTCTCCTGCGAGGTGGGTGTGGGCGGGGCGGCTCCGCGGGGTGGCGTACGCGCGCACGCCACCCCGCGCCGTGCTGGAGGGTCAGCCGACCACCTTCATGACGGCCAGATCGCTGCCTGTGAGGCCGCCGGCATCGGTGTACTCGGCCACGAACACGCCGGTGATGTTCCCGTGCGCCGGGTCGTGGCCCCCGATGGGCCTGGTCTGGATGGTGCCGGTGCAGCCCGCGGTGGTGCTCTGCGCGTGCCCGTGCGAGTCATGGCCGACGACGTAGTGCACGACGACCTCGGTGCAGTCCACTTCGTCCTCGTCGGCCACCGCGACCTCGAAGTCCACCGCGTCGCCGAAGTGGAACTCCTGGTCGTCGACGGGCTTGACCAGCGTCACCTCGGGCGCCTGGTTGCCGACGCGGATGTCCACGTCCATCGCCGCCGACCTGCCGTGCCGGTCGGTGACCTGGAGGGTCGCCTTGAACGTGCCGTCCTCGGTGTAGGTGTGCGAGGGGTTGGCGTCGTTCGAGTCGGTGCTGCCGTCACCGTCGAAGTCCCAGGCGTAGCGCACCCGGTCGCCGTCGGGGTCGGCGGTGCCCGCGCTGGAGAAGTCGACGGTCAGCGGCGCCAGGCCCTTCACTGGCGCGGCGGCCAGCTCGACGTCGGGCGCGTGGTTGCCGGTCCGGCCGATGTAGTCGATGCGGGACAGCTGCGCGTCCTCGTTCTCCGAGAAGTACCCGTCGCCGTACTCCAGCACGTAGAGCGCGCCGTCCGGGCCGAACTCCAGGTCCATGGGGTTGTCGACGGGCGGGTCGGCGAGCGTCTGGACGACGGGGCGGATGTCCGTGACCGCGCCGGAGCGGTCGAGCCGGAACTCCCTGAGGTAGTCGCGGCCCCACTCGGCGAACAGCGGCGCGCCGTCGTAGTACCGCGGCCAGGCCACGTCGAGGTTGCGCAGCGTGGTCAGCCAGCTGTGGTCGTACGCGGGGCCGGCCATCGGGGCGATGCCCCCGGTGCCCAGGCCCGGGAACTCCGCGGACTCGCCGTAGGAGTACCAGACCTCCGGCTGCTCCACGGAGGGCAGCTCGGTGCGGCCGGTGTTGTGCGGCGAGGTGTTCACCGGGGCGGCGCAGTCGAACGGCTCGCCGGAGGCCCCGGTGGCGAAGTCGTAGTCGGTGTACGGCAGTTCCGCGGTCGCGCAGTACGGCCAGCCGTAGTTGCCGGGCTCGTCGAGCACCAGCCACTTGCCCTGCCCGGCCGGGCCGCGGGCGTCGCTGGCCTCGCGGGCGTCGGGGGAGTAGTCGGCCACGTAGAGGTCGCCGGTCCTGGGATCGATCTCCGCCCGGAACGGGTTGCGTAGCCCCATGGCGTAGATCTCGGGGCGGGTCTTGGGCGTGCCCGGGCGGAAGAGGTTGCCCCGGGGGATGGCGTACGAGCCGTCGCGGCGGACCTTGATCCGCAGCACCTTGCCGCGCAGGTCGTCGGTGTTGGCCGAGGTGCGCTGCGCGTCGAAGGCCGGGTGGCGCCCGTCCCGCTCGTCGATCGGCGCGTAGCCGTCCGACTCGAACGGGTTGGAGTCGTCACCCGTGGTCAGGTACAGGTTGCCCTTGGCGTCGAAGACGATGTCGCCGCCGACGTGGCAGCAGATGCCGCGGTCGACCGGGACCTGGAGGATCTTCTGCTCGCTGGCCAGGTCGAGGGTGTCGCCCCTGAGCTTGTACCGGGACAGCTGCAGGTGACCCTGGTAGCGGTCCCAGTCCTCCTCGGTGCCCTCGAAGGGCGCGTCGCCCTCGTTGACGGGGGTGAGCGGGTCGTCGACCGGGGTGTCCAGCGGCGGCGAGTAGTAGAGGTAGACCCACTTGTTCTTGCGGAAGTCCGGGTCGATCGCGACGTTCTGCAGGCCCTCCTCGTCGTGCTGGTACACGTCCAGCTCCGCGGCCAGCTTGTTCCCGCCGGTGTCCGGGTCGTTGAGCCACACCTGGCCGGCGCGGGTGACGTGCAGGACCCGCTTGTCCGGCAGGACGGCGAGGTCGAGCGGCTCGCCGGGGCGGTCGTTGAGCGTGATCTTCTCGAAGGCGGAGTCCGGTGGCGGCTGCTGTCCGGCGGCGTCCGGCGCCGCCGCGGTCGCGCCGGGCGCGACCAGCAGCGCGGCGCTGACCGCGCCGGCGGCGAACAGGGCCAGTCTTCGTAGCATTTCCCCTCCCAGGGGCTCGGACGACGAGGCGGCTGGACACGCTCCTGGGTGGTCGGCCCGTTTGCGCCGTCCTTGATCGGTCCGCGCGCTCCGGCTCATGCGCGGTTTCACGTCCCCCCGCCGCACACTTCCCGACATGTGACGGCGACCGCTTGGAGATTAGACCTCTTTCGACGCAACGCCAATGCCTACGACCAGAATTGGCGCTACTTTGTCTTTGGAAAGAGCAAACTAGGATGTGGTCACGGACGGTCAGCACGCGTCCCGGTGCCGGACCTCCCGCGCCCGCGGCCCGGCGGCGGAACGCGAAGTTCAGGGTCAGCCCTGAGGCCGGGTGCCCGCCGCCCGGCTACGGTGGTGATCACCGGCTCCGCTTCGCGGCGGGCGCGAGGGACGCGCGGGGGACGACGGGGGCGCGCGCGAGGGGGATCGCCGCGGAGCGGCGGCCGGTGACCGCGGCCCGCCCCGTCCGGGACCGTCAGCCGCGCAGGTACGTCAGCACGGCCAGCACCCGCCGGTGCCCCGAGACGTCGGACTCCAGGCCCAGCTTGGTGAAGACGTTCCGCACGTGCGTCTCGACGGTCTTCCCGCCGATCACGAGGTCGTGCGCGATGGCCTCGTTGGACCGCCCCTCCGCCATCAGCGCCAGGACGTCCCGCTCCCGCGCCGTCAGCTCCGCCAGCGGCCCCGCCGCACGGTGCGACCGCATCAGCTGCGTCACCACCCGCGGGTCCACGACGCTCTCCCCGGCGGCCACCCGGCACAGCGCGCCGGCCAGCTCGTCCGCGTCGGCGACCCGCTCCTTCAGCAGGTAGCCGAAGCCGCGCGGGTCCTCGGTCAGCGCGCGGACGACGGTGCCGGTCTCGACGTACTGGGAGAGCAGCAGCACCCCCGTGCCCGGGTGCCGGGCGCGGATCGCGGCCGCGGCCCGCAGCCCCTCGTCGGTGTGCGTCGGCGGCATGCGGATGTCGAGCAGGACGGCGTCCGGGCGGTGCCGTTCGACCAGGGCGGGCAGCGGGCCGGCGTGGCCGCACTGCGCGGGGACCGCGATGCCCGCGTCGCCCAGCAGCCGGACGATGCCCTCGCGCAGGAGGGCGGAGTCCTCCGCCACGATCACTCGCACGGCAGCTCCGCGACCACGCGCGTACCCTCGCCCGGCGGGCTGTGCACCGTGAGCACCCCGCCCACCGCCGAGACCCGGTCGGCCAGCCCGCGCAGCCCGCCCCCGCGGTGGTCGTGCCGGGCCCCGCCCACGCCGTCGTCCACGGCCTCGACGACCAGTCGGCCGTCGCGGTGGCGCGCGCTCACGCTGACGGCCCGGGCGCGGGCGTGCTTGGCGGCGTTCGCCAGCGCCTCGCTGACCGTGAAGTACGCGGTGGCCTCGACGTGCGGCGCGAAGCGCCGGTCCTCCGCGGCCACCACCACCGGCAGCTCCGCCCGCCCGGCCAGCTCCCGCAGCGCGGACGCCAGCCCCTCGCGGGTCAGCACCGCCGGGTGGATGCCGTGCGCGAGGCCGCGCAGTTCCTCGACCGCCAGCCGCAGGCTGTGCTCCACCTCGCCGACCGACCGGCGCAGCTCCTCGTCGGGGTGGTCGGCGAGGCCCTTCTCCACCCGGCGCAGCGCCATCAGCGCGAAGACCAGCCGCGCCTGCGCCCCGTCGTGCAGGTCCCGCTCCAGCCGCCGCCGCTCGCTGTCCGCCGCCTGCACGACGCGGGCGCCCGCCGCCCGCGCCTCGGCCTGCAGCCAGACGTTCTCCAGCGCCAGCCGCAGCGCGGCGACCGCCGAGCCCAACAGCTCCGCGTCCTCCGCCACGGCCGGGTCGTGGCGCAGCAGCGCCAGCGGGGTGCCGCCGGCCGCGTCGATCCGGGTGCTGCCCGCCGCCGCCTCCTCGACCGGCTCGCCCGCGGCGTCCACGTACGCGCCCTCCTCGGGCCGCCACACCCCGAGCCGCAGCCCGGGGTCGCCGAGCACCGGCACCAGCGCCTCGCGCAGCCGGCCCGGGTCGGGGGCGCCGCCGACCTCCATCACCAGGCCGCCGACCTCCGCGCGCTGCAGCCGCATCCGCAGCAGCCCGGCGAGGAAGGCGAGCGGCACGGCGGTCTGCGCCACGTCGGACAGCGCGCCGACGGCGCCCTCGACGGGCTGGCCCGCGGGCACGAGCACCACGAGCACGTCCCACAGCAGGAAGGACGTGGCGACGAGGACGGCGAGCCAGGCGGGCAGCAGCGCGCGGCGGCGGGCGACGGAGGCGCGCCGCCAGCGCCGTACGACCACCGCCACGACGGCGAGGGAGATGGCCCAGCCGGCGGCGCGGTAGCCCGCGTCGACGGCGGGGAAGAGGTCGCCGAGTGCGGGTACGAACAGCGGGTTGGGGCCGCAGTCGCGGCAGGTGAGGTAGGAGCCGTCGGGGCGGGCCGCCGGGTCGAAGGCCAGCGTGCGCAGCAGGCCGCCGGAGGCCACCAGCCCGTAGCTCATCAGGACCAGGCGGCGGGCGGCGGGCGAGTCGGTGCGGCCGTCGGGGTAGGCGAGGACGAGGTGGGCGAGGACGGCCACGTTCAGGCCCTCCCACCAGGCGCCGGCGGCGAAGAGCGCCGGCACGGTGGTGCCCTGCAGGTTGCCGAGGAACCAGGTGACGCCCACCGCGGTCATCAGCGGCCCGGTCGCGTTGGCCGGGCGCCGCCACCAGGCGGCCAGGCCCGCGCCCGCGTAGGCCCAGCCGACGGCGAGGTCGCGGAGGATGTCGGCGGTGCCGGCGCCGGCGCCGGCGTAGGCCCAGCCGCCGACCGCGCCGGAGACGGCGGCGGCCACGGCGGCCACCACCGCCCAGCAGCGCATCACCTGCGTCGACTCCCGGTTGTTCACGGGCCAACGCTAAGCCATCCGGCGGGGTGCGTGCCGCCATCAGAACGGCCGCCGCGGGCTGTGGCAGGCCTGCTGACCTGGCACGGGACCCCGCCGAGGGCGCGGCGGATTACCGGAAGGGTGAATTCCGGTAGTCGTCGTGACGGGCCCGGGGCAGACCGGGACCCCGTCCTCCGGCGGGGGAGAGAGTGCCGGACGGCGGGGTCCCGGGGTTCTGGCGCGTGCTCCGGGCCGCGGGGGGACGGTGCGCGGCGGGGCTCAGTACGCGCCGAAGACGTTGTCGATCGAGCCGTAGCGGTCGGCGGCGTAGTTGCACGCGGCAACGATGTTCGCGACCGGATCGGTGATGTTCGTCGAGGTGCCGGACACGTGGTACGCGGCGAAGGTGGGCGGGATCACCTGCAGCAGGCCCTGCGACGGGATGCCGTTGAGGGCGTTGATGTCCCAGTTGTTGATGGCGTTCGGGTTGCCGCTGGACTCCCGCATGATGTTGCGGTGGATCCCCTCGTACGTGCCGGGGATGCCGTTGCGCTCCATGACGGTGAGCGCCTCGGTGATCCACTGGTCCAGGCTCGTGCCGACCGCGGCGGGGGCGGTGGCCGGGGCGGCGGGCGCCTGGGGCGCGGCGGTGGCCTGCGGCGCGACCGCGACGCTGAGGGCTACGGCCGCGGCGGCCCAGCCGCCGGCGGCCAGGAGTCGTCGACGGGTGGACAGGGCGGGGCGCTGGAGAGCGGGAGCAGACATGTGAGCGGGTCTCTTTCCGTGTGCCGTACGTGGGGACGGTCGCCGGAACCGGCCGTGCCGGGCGACCTCGGAAGTTTTAACGGACATAAACCCGGAATGCACACAGCTCAGTTACTACTCCGCATAGTGCGACAAGCCTTGAGGGCTGCCCCTGCCCTGAGGCGCCGGGCCCCGGGTGCCGGGGGCGCGGTACGACGGCGCTTCGTATGTGATGCGGCCCATATGGGAGAGGTCACAAGCGAAAAGCCCCGTTGTTTAACAAAAGGGACATTGCCGAGTCTTTACCTGCAAACAGGCAGGTGAGAGGGGGGGGGAAGAGGCCGGCCGGGGCGGTCCCGCGCTACCCCTCCCGCACCACCGCCACCGGGCACGGCGCCAGATGCAGCACCCCGTGGCTGGCCGGGCCCAGCTGTATGCCCGTCGCCCCGGCCGCGGCCCTCGCGTCCGCGGCCGGGGTGCGGCGGGCGCCGAGGACGACGAGGTCCGCCCCGGCCGCCGCCGTCAGCAGCGTGTCGCGGGCCTGGCCCTCGGGCACCTGCCGCTCCACCGGCACGTCCGGATGCCGCTCCGCCGCCGTCCGCACCGCGCGGTCCAGCGCCCACTGCGCCTCCCGCATCCGCGGGTCCGGCGCCCCGCCCAGGGTGTGCGCGTGCGTCGCGACGCCGCGCTCGGGCGAGCGCCAGGAGTGCAGTGCCGTCACCGTGCAGCCGCGCGCCCGGGCCGCCCGGAACGCGAAGTCCGCCGCCGCCGGCTCCGCCCCGTCGTGCCCGGTGCCGAGCACGACCCGGCCGAACTCACCGCGCCGCGCCGCCGCTTCGCCCCGGACCACCACGACCGGACAGGCCGCCCGCGCCGCCACGGTGAGCGCCACCGAGCCCAGCGGCAGCGCGTCGTGCCCGCCGCGCCCCCGGTCGCCGACGACCAGCACCGTGCCCGCGTCCGCCTCGCGGAGCAGCGCCGGCACCGGGTCCCCGGACAGCAGCTCCGCCGCCACCGGTACGTTCCGGCCGTGCGCGCGGGCCCGTTCGCCCGCGGTGGCGAGGATGTGCTCCGCCACGCTCCGGCCGCGCGGCCGGGAGGTGGTGAACTCCGGCCACGTGCGCTCGTACGGCTCCCACAGCGGTGCGTACACGATCCGCACGCCGACGCCGTGCCGGGCCGCCTCGGCCACCGCCCAGTCGAGCGCCGCGAGGCTCGCCTCCGAGCCGTCCACCCCAGCCACCAACTTCCTCATGGCCACGAGGTTTACATACGGCGCACGGCGCGGGCGAGGGCGCGTGCGTCCCGGCGGGGCGGCGTGCGCCCGAGTGCCGGGGCGCGTTCCGTCGGGACCGGCCCCAAGTGATCCGGCGCACAAGGAGCATGGCCTTGTGTGCTACTCACGAGTTGGTCATACTCGGCGAGTTGTCTGGCGGTGACAAATCCGTTCGCTGCTTGGCATGCGCATGTTCGACCAAACCTCCAGAATCCGCCCGTCGCCGGACGGATCCAACCCCCCATGGGAGGCAGCACGTTGAGGTATCGAGCCATATCCAAGAGCCGGTACGCCATCGCCGGCGCCGGCGCCGCCGCGCTGATCGCCGGCAGCCTGACGCTGGCGACCGCCAACGCCAGCACGAGCGAGCCCACCGCCGACACCCTCTCGTCAGCCGCCGCGAGCGAGCTGGCCGGCACCCTCGTCCAAGACCTCAAGGGCGGTGCGGCCGGGGCGTACTACGACGCCGAGGCCAAGGAACTCGTCGTCAACGTCGTGAGCGACGAGGCCGCCGAACAGGCCGAGGCGGCGGGCGCCCGGGCGCGTACCGTCGACCACACCACCAAGCAGCTCGCCGCCGCCAAGGCGGACCTCGCTCGGGACGCCGTCGCCGGCACCTCGCGGGCGCTCGACCCGGTCACCAACCAGGTCGTCGTCACCGCCGACAGCACCGTCAGGGGCGCCGCGCTGGCCGAGCTGAAGAAGGAGGTCGCGGCCCAGGACGGGAAGGCGGTGCTCAAGCGCAGCGAAGGCACGTTCCGGCCCTACATCGCCGGCGGCGACGCCATCTACACCGGCGGCTCGCGCTGCTCGCTCGGCTTCAACGTGACCAAGGGCGGGGAGCCGTACTTCCTGACCGCCGGCCACTGCGTCGAACTCGGCGGCAGCTCCTGGTCCGAGACCTCGGGCGGGCCCGTCATCGGCGAGGCCGAGGGCGCGACCTTCCCGGGCAGCGACCGGGCGCTGGTCAAGTACGTGGCGGACATCGACCACCCCAGCGAGGTCGACCTCTACGACGGCAGCGCCCAGGAGATCACCGGCGCGCGGGAGGCCACGGTCGGCGAGACCGTGCAGCGCAGCGGCAGCACGACGCAGCTGCACGACGGCACCGTCATCGCGCTCGACGTGTCCGTGACGTACCCGGAGGGTACGGTCGACGGCCTGATCCAGACCGACGTCTGCGCCGAGCCCGGCGACAGCGGCGGCGCGCTCTTCGCGGGCAGCGACGCGATCGGCCTGACCTCGGGCGGCAGCGGTGACTGCACCAACGGCGGCGAGACGTTCTTCGAGCCGGTGGTCGCGGCCCTCGACGAGTACGGGGCGACCATCCCGTAACGGCGGCGCACCTCCGCACCGCCGCGCCACGCGGCGGCGCACCACGGGAACCGCGTACGACCCGGGCCCCGGCACTCCGCGGTGCCGGGGCCCGGCCGG
>NZ_BAAAPF010000170.1:0-15616 GCF_039531005.1 Streptomyces synnematoformans | reverse complement strand
GCCCCGGACGCCCGGCGCCCGCGTGCCGGCCGCCGCCCGCCCGCACGCCCCGCCGCCGCCCGTCCGGATGCCCGGCACCGGCCCCGGGTTTCGAGCGCCGCCCCGCGTGCCACATACATCCCATGACCGTGTCCCACCGGCGCGTGGTCAAGCGCACCGCCCGCGCCATCCTCCTCGACGGCGACGAGATGCTGCTCATCAAGCGCACCAAGCCGGGCCGCGAGCCCTACTGGATCACCCCCGGCGGCGGCGTCGAGCCGGGCGACCCCTCCGTCGTCGCCGCCCTGCACCGCGAGGTCGACGAGGAGCTGGGCGCCCGCGTCACCGGCGCCGTCCCCGTCTTCGTCGACACCGTCCCCGAGGGTCCCGAGGGCCCCGGCGGCGAACGCGGCGTGAAGGTCCAGCACTTCTTCGCCTGCCGCCTCACGTCCATGGACCTCACCCGGCGGCACGGCCCCGAAGTCGAGGCGCCCTGCGGCGAGTACGAGACGGTGCGCATCCCCTTCACCCGCGAGGGCGTCGACTCCGTCGAGGTCGTCCCGCCCAGCCTGCGCGCGTATCTGCGTACGAACATCGAGGGCGTCCTCGCCGTCCTCGCCGACGACTTCGGGTAGGGCCTGTCGTTTGGATCTTGTCGGATCAGGGAGCGGCGTCTGGTGCCGTGCATCGCAAGGCGGAGGAGGGAGTCGACGCGGAGCGTCGGCGACCGACGACAACGCCGCGAGGTGCGGTGCCAGGCGTCGCGAGCCCGGCAAAGATCCAAACGACAGGCCCTGGCGCGCCCTCACCCGCCGGTGCGCGTCAGCGCGTACGCCTCCCGCAGGTCCAGGCCGCGGTACGCGTCCGAGGCCAGCCCGCTCACGTGGTGGTCGGCGTTCACGGCGACCGACCGCGGCACCACCGCGAACAGGTCGGTGTCCGACATCGAGTCCCCGTACGCCACGCAGTCCGCCCGCGTCAACCCGTACTCGGCGCACATCAGATCGGCGAGCCGCACCTTGTCCGGCGGCCCCAGGATGCCAGCCTTGTCCACCGGCTCGCGGAACGGCAGCGCCGGGAAACGCGACCCGTGCGCCGCATGCACCCCCCACTCCAGCAGCCGTTCGACGAAGAAGCCGGGCGCCAGCGAGATCACCGCGCAGTGCTCGCAATACGTCAGCAGAGGTAATCACTTCTGAATAGAGGTACGGTCCGGCTGTTCTGCCACGATGGTCCGCTGGCATGATGAGGTGGCTTACGCTGGCGCTTGCGGTCAGCGTCGCATGGTCGCCCCCTCACACCCTTCGGAGAGGATAAGTCGTGATTGTCGCGTTCTCTGTTACCCCGTTGAGTGTCGGCGATGAGGTGGGGGAGGCTGTTTCGGAAGCCGTTCGAGTCGTTCGCGAGAGCGGCCTTCCGAACCACACAGACGCCATGTTCACCAGTATTGAGGGGGACTGGGACGAAGTCATGGCGGTCGTGAAGAATGCTGTCGATGCCGTTCGGGCCAAGTCCGCCCGCGTAAGCATGGTACTCAAAGCGGATATCCGCGAGGGAGTTACCGACGGCCTGTCTTCCAAGGTCACCGAACTGGAACGCCACTTGGCTAAAGGCTAGCTCTCCTTGCCAGCATGACTCCGACGTAGCCTCGTCACGAGGTCGCGAAGATCACGCGCAATCGGCAGAAAGCGCTGATCGGGATTCACTGCGTTCAGCACCTTTCCGCCTTGGCTGAGGAAGATGTCAGTGCGATGCGGGGCAGGCATGTTCAGCAGCGTTTCTGCCGCCAGATTGCAACCGTCTTCCACGCCACCGTGGCGGATCAGCGACTCGGCTTGACCGAGCCGGATAATCGATGGATCGCCGACCACTTGCTCCGGGTACAGCGTCAAGGCGTGTTCATGAGCCTCCCATGCGCGTTCAAAATCCCCCTGGCGTGAGATGATCCGGGCCCGGTAGAAGGCCCATCGGCGCTCGGAGAACCCGAACACCGACTCCGCCTGCTGGTCTGCGTCGAGTCGTTCGAACTCCCCCTCTGCCCGATTCAGTGCAGCTACGCTTCCCGGGAGGTCGTCAACCTGAGCCAGAGCAAGGGATTCCAGCGTTGCTGCGAGTGCGCTTGCCGCGGAAGATCGTCTAGCATCATCCGTGATCTCTTGAACCTCCCGTGCCAGGACGGCAGCCTCCGAGGAATTGTTATAGTACAGGGGGATAAGAGTTCCAACTGCACGAACTTGGGCCATTGTTTCGGGTTGGCCCGTTGCGTCGGCCGCACTTCTTGCCGTGGTGTGCCACGCCCACGCTTGGCGAGCATCGCCAATGACCATGAGTTCATCAGCGGCGAGTGCGGCGAGCTGTGCCGTCACCCGGTACAGACGGCCTTGAACATCCGGTGACTGCGCCTCAGTGATGAACTGGCGAATCTCGCTGAAGTCGAATAAGAGCGTATTCAGCATGTCTAGCGGAGCGGTGAACACGCTGTCACGTGCGTCCCTCGCAGCGGCGCGCTCCAGCGCATCTATGTGTTCCGGGGTAACCGTCCTACTGGCCAACGCGCGGTTCATCAACTGTCTGGCCTCGTCAGCCGCCGTGAGTGCTTCCCCTAGCGAGACGCTTTCGTCTGGAGCGATCGCAACGGAGTTGAGATTTCCGAGGTCGCGTTGTGGCAACTCCCAAGCACGTGTGTCAATGCCCAGCATGTGTCCCGGGATTCCCAGCCCATCCGCCACCCGTTCGATAACTGACACATCGCGAATGCGCCGCACGCCTCGGATCACATCACCGACCCGCGCACTGGTCATCTTGCCCACTGCTGCGGCGATGTCCGCATAGCTAGCGCCGGCCCGCCGGTTGACGAGACGGAAAACCTCACCGAAGTCCCGCTGAGCGCATGCCTGCTGCATGGGCTCGCTATGTAGTAAGCGGTCAGAGACGGTGAGCCGGTAGCCACTGCGGCGGCCTGCACGTTCGCTCATGTGATCACTCTGGGCCGACGGAGGATAACAGGACGTCAGTCTAGAGGCTGGGGAGCGACGGGGTACCCCAGTTGCGGCTTCGGGGTACCCCAACAGCTGTCGCGATTTCTCGGGCACAGCAGCACTCTGTTGGTCATGAGGGCGACGGCGGCGACGAAGGACGAACGCGCGGTGATGACGTGGCAGTGGCGGCGGCATCCCCGGTGTGTGGCGCTGGCGCGATCGCAGATGCGTAAGGCGTTGGCCAGGTGGGGGCTGGCCGGGATCGAGGGACCGGCTGTGCTGGTGGTCTCGGAGCTGGTCACGAACGCGATCGTTCATGCCCGTGTGTCGCCGGGGCGGGAGATCCTGACGCGCTTTGTCCGGCAGGACGGCGGGGTGCGTATCGAGGTGCACGACGCCTCCGAGGACCGGCCCGTGCCACGAACACCCGATAGTGACGGCGGCTACGGCCTGCACTTGGTTGAGCAGATGGCGGACGAGTGGGGGGTGGCAGAGCGTGCGATCGGCAAGGCGGTGTGGGCGGTGGTGGTCGATCCGGCGGGGGCACGGAGCGACCCCGTGGAGGGTGGGGGCGATGCGGCGTGCGGCAAAGGCTGATGGTCGTGTTGTGGGTCGCGGTGTGGGCGGTGGTGGTCGTGTGGTTAGCGAACAAGGGCGACCCTTCCTGATGCTCGACATTCCCGACTGCCCGGTGCCTGTGATCGCTGGGTAAGCCCCCGCCTGACTCTGCGTCGTAGCTTCGCACGCAGGTTCGGGCGGGCAGGGCGGGCCGTCGTTTTGTCGGCTCCGGCGGCCCGCCTTCTTCCACGGGTGTCGCGATCGGCTGGTCCGTGGCGCCCGTGTATGTGATCGACATCCGAGACGAAAGGTCATGCGATGACCGTGAGCACTACCGCACTACCGCAGCAGCAGGAACAGAAGGGGGCTCAGGAGCGGGTGGAAGCTCCGGCGGCGTCCGCGGATCGGCGACGGACGGTGGATGAGGACAAGGCGGCGCGGCGTCGGAAGTGGCGCAGGCGGCTGATGTGGGGCGCGATCGTCCTGTGAGACCGGGCGTGGGTGCCGTGGTCGTAAAGGGGGTCGGCGCTCTCGTCCTTGCAACTCCCTGTGACCCCCACCCCCGTGGGCGTTGCGGGGATGGTCGGTGTAGGTGGACTGCCCTTCGCCGACGGCCCGGTCCTGTGACCTGTCCAATCCTCGCGGGACACGGGGCCGGGCCATCGAAAGCGGCTTCGACGTGAGAGAGATTGGAGGTGATGACCATGAACTGCCCGAACTGCGGCCAACCTCTGCAAGCCACTGGGAAGTCAGTGACGTGCGGGAATTGCGGTCAGTCGGTGGACACGTGAGCGTGATCATCGTCCTGGCGCAACCAGAGAGCTGAAGAAGACCGGACCACCCCGAACCCTGGCAGGCAAGGGTGGCCCGGCTGGGAGCCGCGTGCGACCCCGGTGCCGAGGGTACCGGGGCGCTCGTCGTGTCCGTCTCCAACTCGGCAGATCGGTAAGGGAGTTCGGCCACGAGAGTGATCAAGGAGTGATCCGGTACATGGGTGACCCTGGGGACGCGGGGTTCGAAGAGGAGGAGGCATTCGGCCTGGACGCGCTGGTGTGGCTGCCGGGGGTGGACTACCTGAGCGGCTGGCGGGAGGCGAAGACGGCGGCGGCAGAGTTGGCCGTGGCGTTGAGGTCTGCGGGTGTGGACACGTCCGGGGTGCGGGCGCGGGCGGACACCGGAGGTGACGGTTCCGGGGTGGTGCGCCTGGTGCTTCCGGTCGACACGGTGCGGGAGATAGCCCTGCTCGCCCGGAGGTCCACGGGGCGACTACGCAAGGCCGGCTGAGCCCCGGTCCGTGGCCCGGCCGGCGTGTGCGCGTGCCTGTGAGCGCGGGTGGCCGGAGAGGGTTGGGGCGGGAGCTGCCTTGGGGCGAGAGAGCAGGGGGCCTTAAGCTGACCGGCGATCGGGCTGGCACTTGGCCTGCCCGCAATGGACCGATGCGGCCCCCTGCTCTTAGAGGCTCGCCCCAAGGTGGCTGCCTCAAGCCTCGGAGGCCACCCGCCCCAACCACACGGCCCGGCCCGTCTGGAACCGGGCGAGGAGAGCTGGCTACGGCTTCCACGGGCCTGCCGCGGCGACAGGGCGGCGGGCGCCCGGCGGGATCGGCCGCCAGGCCGCACGCCCGCCGGGAGCGCCCGGCCGCCCGGCGCGCCGCACGGCGCGCCCTTGAGTAAGTAGAGACAGATTTCGACACCCGCCCCCCGGATGATCAGTCGCGGACCGGTGTGAGGTGGCGCGGGGCGTCGGTGGTGATGCGGTAGGCGGTGCGGGCACGGTCACCGCTGGCGCGCAGTTCCTCAAGCAACAGCGGCCGGTCATCGGTGCCGTGCGTGACGCGGACCGTGTGCAGAACCGCGGTGGCGTCGGGGAGTTGCAGGGCGGTGCGCTCGTCGGGCAGCGGCATGCGCGCGGTCGCGTACTCGGTCCACGTCGGGGTGTGTCCGGCGGCTTCGAGGGCGGCGTAGATGGCGGCCGGGTCGGTGTCGGGGTGGTCGGCCAGCTCGGTGCCCTCGGCGGTGGCGAACGGCAGCAACACCCGGTGCGCTACGCGGGTGCCGGTGGCCGGGTCGACGTAGAGGCGGTCAACGCCGAACAGCGCTTCGTCCTCGTCCAGTGCGAGGAGTGGGGCGGTCTCGGTGGTGGTGTGGGTGCGGTAGACCGTGGGCGCCTCGGCAAGCTCCCACCCCTGTAGCCCGGTGGCGTACGTCCCGTTCGCGTTGCGGGTGATGGCGCGGTCCACGGTGAGGACGGCGTTGGGGCGGCTGCGGACGTAGCTGCCTTTGCCGTGGATGACCTCGATGAGTCCTTCGGTGCGCAGTGCGGCGATGGCGTTGCGGACGGTGGGGCGGCTGACGTGGTAGCGCTCGATGAGCTGGGTTTCGGACGGCAGGGTGCTGCCGGGTTCGAACTCGCCGGAGGTGATCGCCTGCCGGATGGCGGCGGCTACCTGCTTGTAGAGCGCTCCGGGGCGCTGGAGTTCGTCCATGACCAGCCTCTCTCTGCGTGTCTCCGCGTGGCATGTCTCACATGTACGTCACTCGTCAGCATAAGTGCTTGCGGTCTGACGTCAAGTCATGCACTCTTGTCACTCGTCAGCATGAGTTACATGCTGGCGTTGTCGAGAGGTCAAGGAGACCCACGCAATGCAGTCCATACCCGTGGACACTTCCCGCCTCGGCGTACTGCGGTGCGCCGTCGCCCCGGAAGCCAAGCTGAGCAACTACGACACCAAGGAGATCAAGAAAGACCGCGACGGGAACACCATCTACACCGTGGGTGTGATGGTCCGTCAGGACGGGCGGCGCGCCTCCGTCATCGAAGTGGCCGTGCCCGGCGAACCCAAGGGCATCACCGAGGGTGCAGAGCTGCGGCTTGCGGGCCTGGTGGCGTTCCCCTGGCAGATGGGCGACCGGCACGGTATCAGCTTCCGCGCCGACGCCATCACCCCGGCGACCCCCACCCCGGTCAAGGGCGGAGGTGCCGGATGAGCTGGTTACTGTTCGCGCTCGGGCTGGGCGTGCTGGCCTGGGTGCTCGTCGGCGGCAGCTGGTTGAAGCGGCGCGCTCCGGCCTGGCACTGGTACCTGACCGGCTATCCGGCCGCCGCGCTGCGCGTGTTGACCACCTGGAAGCGGGTCGCCATCCTCACCGACCTGGCGGTCTCTCCGCGCCCGCGCCGCGGGCTGCTGGGCGATCTGGTGGTCAAGGGCGAGGCTCTGCGGCCGGTTCCGCCGCGTCTGTCCTTCCCCCGCGCCACTCGCATGGGGCTGACCGTGGTGGTGCGGCTGCATCCGGGGCAGACCCCGGCGGTGTACCTGGCTGCGGCTGATGCGCTGGCGCACGCCTGGCGTGTGCACGCGGTACGGGTCACCTCTCCCGAACGGGGTCTGGTGCTCCTGACCGCGACCGCCACCGACCCGCTACAGCATCCCGGGCTCGTCACGGCCAGGCCCCGGCAACTGGCCGCGCTCGTCGGCGCGCTGGAAAGCGGCGGGGCGTGGGTGATGGACCTGCGGCTTGTGCCGCACTGGCTCATCGCCGGCGCCACCCGATCGGGCAAGTCCACGCTGCTCGCCAGGCTCGTCACCGAACTCGCGCCGCAACCCGTCGCCCTGGTCGGCGTCGACTGCAAAGGCGGCATGGAACTGGGCCTGTTCGCCCGGCGGATGAGCGCGCTGGCCACCTGCCGCCGCGAAGCCGTAGCCGTGCTCGGCGCGCTCGTGGTCGAGATGCAAGAGCGCATGACCGA
Organism: Streptomyces synnematoformans; assembly: GCF_039531005.1. Taxonomy (NCBI): domain Bacteria; kingdom Bacillati; phylum Actinomycetota; class Actinomycetes; order Kitasatosporales; family Streptomycetaceae; genus Streptomyces; species Streptomyces synnematoformans. Next base: position 8,354 of record NZ_BAAAPF010000170.1, on the reverse strand, counting down.
CTGCCGCGAGGCAGGAGTGCGCTCCATCTGGGACCTGCCGGACAAGCTCCGCCCGGTGCCGATCGTGGTCATCGTGGATGAGCTGGCAGAGCTGTACCTGTCGGACGGTCGGCGGGAAAATAAGGCAGAGGCGGAGCAGTGTTCCACCTACCTGCTCCGGCTGGCGCAACTCGGCGCTGCGCTCGGCGTGCACCTGGTCGTGGCCGGGCAAAGGGTCGGCTCCGACCTCGGCCCCGGCGTCACCGCGCTACGCGCTCAGCTCGGCGGCCGGATCTGCCACCGCGTGAACGACCCCGGCACGGCGGAAATGGCCCTTGGCGATCTGAACAAGGACGCCGTGACGGTGGCCCAGTCCATCACCGCCGAGGAAGCCGGGGTGGCCGTGTGCACCGGCCCGAACGGGGGTTGGAGCCGTGCCCGCTCCCACCTCACCCCCACCGACGACGTCACGGCCGTCACCGCCCGGTACGCAGCTCTGACCCCCGAACTGCCCGCGGTGGCCGACGCCTTGACGGCGGTGCAAGGGGGCGAGTCGTGACCAGCGCCAGCGCGACCGTCTCCCTCGTCGTCCTTTTCGGGATCATCACCGTCCTGCTGGTGCGCTCCCGGGACGTGCGCACATGGGAAGCGGCCTGCATCGGCCTGTTCGGGCTCTACCTCGGACAGACCCCGGTGATCCACACCATCGACGGCTTCATGACCTGGATCACCACCGGCTTCGCCCACTTCTAAGCAGGAAGGAACCTCCTATGGCGATGCGCCGCGTGCGCTGCCCCACCTGCAAGGGAGAGGGCTCCCGGCCCACCTGGACCGGACGGCGACGCCGGTGCCGGATCTGCCGGGGCGCCGGAACCATCCGCTGACCACCAACGAACCTGCCAACTCCCACGACGCAAGGAGTGATCACCCATGGAGACACCCCACCCACCCGCACTCATCCACCCGGCCGCTACGGCGGCCCACCCCGGAAGGGACCCACCACCATCACCCCCGGACGCACCCCGGCTGACCGGCGCGCCGCACTCCAGCGCGCGGCGCGCCTGCGTCAGCTCCCCACCACAGACCACGACCTCATACGTCTCGCCCAAGAACCTCTGTTCCCCCGCTGGCTCCAGCAGGTCACCGCAACCGGCGGCTGCGCACACCCGGTGCACCTGACCGGCCACACCACCACACACGACCCCGCAACCGGCGAGGTCCTGCACCACTACGACACCCGCTGCGAACCGCACGAACGGCTGCTTCTACGCTGCCGCAACCGCCGCGCAGCCGTCTGCCCGCCCTGCTCACGACTCCACGCCGGAGACACCTTCCACCTCGTGAGGGCCGGCCTCGTCGGCGGCAAGACCGTCCCGCCGACCGTCCGCGACCACCCCCGGCTCTTCGTCACCCTCACCGCCCCCAGCTTCGGCCCTGTCCACCGCACCACCAGCGACGGCAAGCCGTGCCGCCCCCGTCGACGCGGCGGTGAATGCGAGCACGGATGCCCGCTCGGCTGCTCGGTCGTGCACACGGCGAACGGTCCGATGGCGGGCTCTCCGCTGTGCCCCGGCTGCTACGACTACCCGGCACACGTCCTCTGGCACGCTCACACCGGACGACTGTGGAAAGCCTTCACCGACAACCTCTACCACCACCTCGCCACGCTGACCGGCCGCACCCGCACCGGACTACGCCGCACCCTGCGCATCTCCTACGCCAAGATCGCCGAATACCAGCAGCGCGGAGCGGTCCACGTGCATGCTGTCGTGCGCCTCGACGGCGCGGACGGGCCCGACTCAGCCGCCCCCCGGTGGGCCTCCGCTGAGATGCTGACGACGGCGGTGCGGTCTGCGGCGGCGGCCGTCCGGCTGCACACGCCCTACTCGGCGGCCCTGGGCGAGTACGAACTGACCTGGGGTGCCCAGCTCGACGCCCGGCCTCTGCGGGCCTTCGACACCCCCGACGCGCTCAGCGACGACGCCGTAGCCGCCTACGTCGCCAAGTACGTCACCAAGAGCGCCACCGAAACCGCCGGGGGCCTCGACTACCGCATCATCAGCCGAGACGACATCCAAACGGCCACCGTCCCTCACCACACCCGCGCCCTCATGATGACCTGCTGGCGCCTCGGCGGCCAGCCGGAGTACGCGCACCTGCGCCTGCGCGCCTGGGCACACACCCTCGGCTACCGCGGCCACATCCTCACCAAATCCCGCACCTACTCGACCAGCTACGGAGCACTACGCGCCGAACGAGCGGAACACCGACACGACGGCGAAACTGTTCGCGGCGAACTCAGCACCGCCACTGACGCGTCCTGGCGCTACGCCGGTAGCGGCCATTCCCTCGGGGCCGCGCTCCTGGCTGCCGGGATCGCGGAAGACCTCGCTACGAACCGCGAGCTTGCCCGTGAGGCCCTGGCTGGCGACAGAGGGAGGCCGGCGGGTTGACGCATGCGCGGGTGCGAGGAGATGACGAAGACTGGGCATGGGCCCGGTCGCATGCGCGCCGGGCTCCCCGGTGGTCTGACGCCAAATGGCGCCGGATGAACGCCGCCCTCGGCCTGGAAGTGTCCACACGCGACGGGACCCGCCACCACCGGCACGCACGGTGACGGGCCTCTCGCCTGGTCAGCCGCGGCGCCACGCCTCGAAGAACTGCTGCCGGTCCTGTGCCGTTTCGAACTGCCGCCGGCTTGCCAGGGCGACGCGCCACGCGCTCATCTCTGCGTCCCGTAGCCACAGCTCGCCTCCGTATCGGCCCTTGACGCCGATGGTGCCGTAGTCGAGGACTGAGCCGATCACCTCGGCTACCGCGGTGCGCTGCGACGGCGTCAGCTCCCCCAGGAAGCCCAGGACGCGGCCAGCGACGCCTGCCTCATTGCCGTCGTAGAGGCGATCGAAGGAGGGGCCGCCCATGTTCGCGGGATCGATGTACAGGGCCGCATTGCCCCCAGCCTCGCGAATACGCCTCCAGAAGGCTTGCCCCTCCTCGGTTCCCGGCAGCGGGAGCGCCGCGAACAGGTCGATCAAGTGACCGTTGGCAGCCTGGCCGTACGCGGTATCGCAGCTCGCGGCAGCGGCGACCCTGGCGACGTGGCTGACAGTCAGGCGGCTGTCCTCGGGCCAGTCGAGCGGGGTGTTGAGTTCCTGAACGAGGTGCTGTTCCAGCTCGTCGTCCTGGTCGGGCTGCTCACTGCCGATGTGCCGGTTTACGATCACACTGTCCCCCCTGGGGGCCGCTGTCCGATTCTCGGGCCTGTCAGCATGCCAGCGATGCGGGCTCCTCGGCGCGCGTGATTTTGGTCGAACTGGCCTGACTGGGCTTCGCATCGGAGCACGTCCAGCAATCCGCCCCTGGTCCAAGCCGGTGCCCTTACCTTCCCGCGGCAGCGAGACTTCCGCGCATGGCGGCCTGAAGGTCTTTGCGGGCTTGATGGAACCGCTCTAGTCCTTCGAGGTACTCCGGCGACGTGAGGGAGAGGTCAGGATGGGTGTTGAGCAAGTCGCGCCATTGTCGGAGCAACCTGTACGCCCGGTCGGACTTCTCTTGGACCGCCGGTGGGGCCTGCAGGGCGATCCGATAGCGCTGGGTCAGGACTGAGGCGTCACGGAAGGCGTCCAAAGCTGCCTGGTATCGCGCCGTGGCGTCGCTCTCTCTGAGGATGATGACGCGTAGGGCGGTCGAGCTGTCGTTCAGGGCGGCGAGGTAGGCACTGTAGAGATCTCGGAGGGTGTCGTGCACGCGATTTGCCTGCTCGCGACGGTGCCGCGTGTAGTCAGCAAGCATGGTCGAGCCGACCGCCGTAGCCGCGCCGACGATTGCGCCAAGCAATGTCCCCCAGTCCATGAGCGGAACCGTACTTCCGCAGACTCGTCGCGAAAATAGGACAAACCTGGGCGCCAGGCCGCCTGATTGCTAGCCGACAACGCCACTCAAGTGGCCAACCGTAGTGATCAGCCACACAAGCGCAACTGCCTAGTCCTAGTCGGCCCACACCGGGACCAGTCGGTCCCGTACCGGTACCCGCCGACCGCTGCCCACCGGCAGCACGACCACGGCTGTCAGGGTGCGCTCGATGTAGGCGCGGCGCTCAGCCAAGGTGATGTCCTTGCGGTTCCACTCCTTGGCCATGTCCACGGGCTTGCCCCGTGCGGCGATGGTCTTGCGCTGCCATGCGTTGCGCTCCCCGATCAGCTGCCGTTCCTCGGCCTCGTACTCGGCGAGATCGGCGTAGTACCGCTCAGCGCTGATCTGGCGCTGCCGCCGGGCCTGCTTCAGGTCGGCAAGGTCCTCACGGACATTGACCAACTCCGCTTCTTTCGGCCATGCCTGCGGGGTCGTCGTCGCCTCGCGCTCGGCGGCCTCCTCCTCGTACTTGGCGATCACCAGTTTCCCGATCAGCTCGTCCGTCTCCGGCCCGGGAATCCTGACTCCACCGCAACCCCGGCCGGTGGTCTTGGCGGCACAGGCGTAGAAGAAGTAGCCTTCCGGCTTCTTCTGGCTGGGGCTCGCCTTCAGGGCGCGCAACGGTGCGCCGCACTCGTCCTTGCCGCACCGGAGGGTACCGGTCGCCAGGTGCGTACGTGCGTTGTGGCCAGCACCTCGCTTCGGGCCAGCCTCCAGAATGGCGCACAGTGCTTGCCACTCGGCGGGCTTCAGGATGCGCTCCCACTTCCCCCGGACCGGGTCGCCCTGCTCATCGCGAACGATGACCTCCCGCCGGGTCTCCCTGCCGGTCTCCTCGTTCAGATCCATGACAGAGTGTGCGCGGTATCCACACACGCGCGGGCTGGTCATCACACGCTGAACGTTCCTGCTGTCCCACGGCTTACCACGCGGCGTGGTGATCCCCATGCGGTTCCACTCGGCGACGACAGCATGCCAGGGTGCGCCTTTGATCAGTCGTCGTGCAGCCTTGCGGATGAGACCGGCCTCGGCGGAGTCGAGCGTCCGCCTGTCCTCCTGCCACCCGAAGGGACGTTGGCCGCCCACCGGGATGCCCGCCTGCTGCAACGCCTGGTGCTTGCGCCGCACGCGGCGGGAGGTGTCGGCGGACTGTTTGTTGGCCATGGCGACCAGGACGCGGGCCATGGCGCGGCCGTTGTCGGTCAACAGGTCGAGTGTGCCGGTGATGTCGATGATCGGTCGGCGGTGGTGTTCCACCACCTCGATGGCGTCTTCGAGGTGGCGGGGGTCGCGGGTCAGGCGGTCGATGTCGTAGACGATCAGGCCGTCAACGCGCTCGCCGTCCGGGGTGGTCCCCCGCTTGAGGTCTTCCAACGCGCCTTCGAACACGGGCCTGACGACGCGGTAGCCGGTGCTGCCGTCCGGTAGCCGCACCCGCCTGCGCTTCCACGCTGAGGTGTCCGGCTCCATGTACGTGTGCACGTACCGGCCGCCCCGGCTCTCCACGAACTGTCGGCCGTCCTTCTCCTGCTCCTCCGTGCTCTTGATGTCCCGTCCGGTCATCGGCACGAAGCGGCGGCCCGATGACGCTTCGTCAGCGTCCGGACCTCCGCCCTCTAACTCCTCCGTGGACAGGCGGGCCAGCCCGGCCCACCGCTGCCCCTCCAAGTTGCCCCAGTGTGCTCGCGTTACCAGGTCATCGCTCATACAGAGAAGTTACATCCGCTGACGCACTGATCCCCGCGGGCGGTGATGTCGGCCCACACCTCGCGGATCCCCGCGAGCCACGGCGAGCCCGCGAACGCGCGGGCCAGGATCTCGGGGGTGAGGCTGCTCCACATGCCGTGCGCGCGCTCGGCGTAGTCGTACGTGTCGATCTCGCCGGAGCTGAACGCGGCGTCCAGCGCGCGGAACTCCGCGACCAGGCCCATCTGCCGCGCCAGTTCGATGTTCGCGGAGGAGCCGTGCAGCAGGGTGCCGTCCATGTCGAAGATGTGCAGCCGGGACATGGCCGTGAGGCTAGGACGTGCGCGCAGGTGCGGACAAACGATTACCCGGACCGACCGGCCGCCCGGACGTCGGTCCGGCCCACCGGACGTCGGTCCGGCCGTCAGTCCGGGTCGTGCTCCGGGCCGCCGTAGTCGGGGCTGGTGAAGTCGGGGCTCGAATAGCCGGGCCCGTCGTTCGTGGGCGATCCCTCGTCGGGGCTGGAGAACGCCGGGCGGGAGTAGCCGAGGCGCGGGGTGCGGGCGGCGTCGGGGTCGGTGCGCACCGCGGGGGGATACGCCGCGGCGCCGTCCTCGCCGCCGCCGGCGAGGGCCTCCTCCAGGAAGGGCTGGATGCCCCGTTCGAGCAGCGCGGTGAGCCACTCCTCCCGGGCTCTGTCGACCTGGTCGGTCAACTCCCGGCTGGCCGCGGCCCTGATGGACGTCGACCCGTTGCGCAGCGCCGCCAGCAGGAGCGCGATCATCGCGATGACGATGGCGGCGACCGCGAGCAGCGCGAAGATCCAGCCCGCCTGCCGCATCGAGGACGCCACGGCGGGCTCGGGGTCCATCAGGTGCAGCAGGTAGCCGACGAGCAGGAAGATCACCGCCGCCGTGCCGGCCAGCACCGGCACCAGCACGGCCGCCGCCGCGGCCACCCCCGCGCTGGAGCCGCCGCCCTGGCCGCCGCTCATCGCGCCGCTGAGGCGGATGCCCTCGCCGCCGCCCAGAGTTCCGCCGCCGCCCGCGGGCCGGCGCAGTTCTTTGCGCAGTCGTACATAGCGTTCGTATTCGGCCGACGCGCGTGCGGAAATGGGCGCCATGGCACCGAGCGCCATGGTGCGCAGCTGCTCGGGGTTGAGCGGCCGCCCACGGCCGGCGCCGACGGTGTACTCGGCGCTGTGCAGCGCGGAGTCGAGGAGCCGCTCGAAGTCCGGGCGGTCCTCCGTCAGCAGATTCGACGCACTGGTCATGTGCTTGTGCTCCCCCGGATGGGCAGGCAACAAGGCAAGCGGGGACGGAGCGTGCCTGCGGCGCCAGACCCTGAGCGGACAGGACCTGTAACCGATGGTAGAGCGCTTCGCGTATGGCGGATAAGTGTCTTTTCAGAAAAGGAGGTTCCGTATTAGAGCACGACGAACGGAAGTCCGCTAGCGTCCGACCAGCGGAAGTCGCACGACAAGCAGTTTTCCGGCCATGGTGACCCCGCCGTCCATGGCGATGGCCAGGTCGTCCGCGTAGATGTGCGGGCCCTGCACCGCCGCTCCCCGCTCCTCGCCGTCGATGTCCTCGCTGGGCACCTCCCCGAGCAGATACGGGATCGGGCTGTGCCCGTGCACGAGCCGCTCGCCGCCGTACCGGCCCAGCAGCTCCCGCACCGCCGCCGGGCCCGTCTCCTCGTCGCGGAAGGCGAAGCGCTTGGTGAACTTGCGGAACAGGTCCCAGACCTCGTCCGCGTCCGAGCGGGCGAGGATGTCGTGGATGGTGTCGTTGACGCCCTCGATGGACTCGCCGTAGTCGAGGTACGCGGTGGTGTCGGAGTGCAGCAGGAGGTGGCCGTCCTCCTCGGCGACGGCGTCGAGCCGCGCCATCCACTGCAGGTGGACGTCCTCCAGCCGCTCCATGTCGGTGCGCTGCCCGCCGTTGAGCAGCCAGGCCGCCTGGAAGGAGGCGGTGCCGGCGCCGGAGTTGACCGGCGTGTCGCCGAAGCGCTTGGCGCCGAGCAGCAGCAGCTCGTGGTTTCCCATGAGCGCCTTGCAGAAGCCGCCGGCGGCGGCGGCCTCGGCGGACAGCCGCATGACGAGGTCGATGACGCCGATGCCGTCGGGGCCGCGGTCGGTGAAGTCGCCGAGGAACCACACGCGGGTGTTCCCGGCGATCCAGCGGTCCGCCTCGTCGACGATGCCCTGGGCGCGCAGGGCGGCGCGCAGCTCGTCGAGGTAGCCGTGGACGTCGCCGACGACGTACAGCGGGCCGTAGCCGCCGTTCTCGCCGGGCCTGATCACCGGCAGGTCGGCCTGCGTCGGGGTGTACCCGTCGCCGGCGTGCCCGTAGGGCTCGCCGGCGGCCGGTGCCGCGGGGACGGGGGGCGCCGCCCCGGCGGGCACCCCTGCCGTGGTCCGCAGCCCCGGCGTCTGACCGGCCCCCTGTTGCATCGAACCCCTCCACCGCCTAGCCGTTCTGCCACCGGGACACGACCCGGCCGCCATGGGACCGGGTGCCCCTCCGCCGGGCAGGTGGAGGAGATCCGCGGTGCGCGTGCGCCCATCATAGAAATGCCCGTCGCAGCTTGTGCGGTACCAGGGGCCGCCAATTGGCTCCGGCCGCGGAAGACGGCTCCCGCCCGACCGCCAGAACCGGGCAAACGGTGCACGACCGGCGGGGCGGCGGGCGGCCCGCCGCGCGCGGGACGTGGTGTGCGGGAGCCGGCGGCGGGGCCCGGCGGGCCGCGGCGGGGCCGTGTGGCCCCGTACGGGG
>NZ_BAAAPF010000169.1:0-15699 GCF_039531005.1 Streptomyces synnematoformans | reverse complement strand
CGTAGGGCCGGCGCCACCGCCGGGCGGCGTCGGCCGCGTGCCCGGCGTCGCCGCTGCCGCCCCGGCCGCGGAACGCGTCGGCCGTCCGGGTGTCGGTCGCCGCGCGTACGGTGTGCCGTATGAACATCTGCGTCTTCCTCTCCGCCGCCGACCTCGACGAGCGTTACACGGAGCCCGCGCGGCACTTCGCCGGGCTGCTGGGCAAGCGCGGGCACACGCTGGTGTGGGGCGGGTCGGACGTGGGGCTGATGAAGGTGGTCGCGGACGGCGTGCAGGAGCACGGCGGGCGGCTTGTCGGGGTCTCGGTGACGTTCCTGGCGGACAAGGCGCGCGCGGGCGCCGACGAGATGGTCGTCGCCCGGGACCTGGCGGAGCGCAAGGCGGAGCTGCTGGGCCGCTCCGACGCCGTCGTCATCATGGTCGGCGGCACCGGCACGCTGGACGAGGCCACCGAGATCCTGGAGCTGAAGAAGCACGGGCTGCACACGAAGCCCGTGGTCCTGCTCAACAGCGCGGGGTACTACGACGGGCTGCGCGAGCAGTTCCGGCGGATGGAGGCGGAGGGGTTCCTGCCGCTGCCGCTGACCGAGCTGATGTTCTTCGCGGACGACCCCGTGGCCGCGATGACGTACCTGGAGGCCGGACCGGACGCGGCGGTGCGGTGACAGGATGGCCCCATGAGCGACTCGACCACCCCTTCCCCCACCCACCTGATCACGGGCGCCGGCTCCGGCATCGGCGAGGCGCTGGCGCGGCGGCTGGCCGCCCGCGGGTCCGCCGCCGGACTCTGGTTCCTCGTCCGCGGCGAGGCGCGCGCCGCCGAGATCGCGGAGCGCTTCCCCGGTGCGCGAACGGTGGTGGCCGACCTCGGCGCGCCCGGGCGGCTGGCGGACGCGCTGGCGGAGCAGGAGCTGCCGGCCCGGCTCGACTCGCTGGTGCACGTCGCGGGCGTGGTGGAGCTGGGCCCGGTCGCGGAGACGGACCCGAAGGTCTGGGACGAGACGCTGGCGGTCAACCTGACCGGGCCCGCCGAGCTGACCCGGCTGCTGCTGCCGCGGCTGCGGGCGGCCCGCGGGCACGTCGTGTTCGTCAACTCCGGCGCCGGGCTGAGCGCGGGGCCCGGGTGGGGCGCGTACGGCGCGAGCAAGCACGGGCTGAAGGCGCTGGCCGACGCGCTGCGCGCGGAGGAGGCCGGCGCCGGCGTCCGGGTCACCACCGTCTACCCCGGGCGTACCGCCACGCCGATGCAGGCCAAGGTGCACCGCCAGGAGGGCCGGGAGTACGACCCGGGGCGCTGGATCGACCCCGAGTCGGTGGCGACGACCCTGCTGACGGCCCTGGACCTGCCGCGTGACGCCCAGCTCACCGACGTCTCCGTACGCCCCGGCCCGTAACCCCGCGGGACACACCCGCGGCACCGCGCCGGCGGCGTCTCGGCATACCCTCACCTCGTGACAGACACAGCGACACGCCCGTGGGGTGCCGGTGCCGCCACCGGCGTGGGATCCATGCCCGGCGAGGACGCGCGGGAGACCGCGCGCACCGTGACCGGCGAGGTCGGCGGCTTCCCGTTCCTGCCCGAGCTGCCCGCGCGCGGGCCCGGCGCCGACATGGTCGGCCGCAGCGCCGGGATGCTCGTCGACGTCTACGCCCACCTGCAGCCCAGCGGCTGGCGTGTCGCCGACCGGCCCGGGCTCGACACCCGCAGGGCGCGCTCCTGGCTGGACGAGGACCTGGACGCGCTGGAGGAGTTCACCCAGGGCTACACCGGCCCGCTGAAGGTCCAGGCCACCGGGCCGTGGACGCTGGCCGCGGCGCTGGAGCTGAAGGGCGGCGAGGCGGCGCTGCGGGACCCGGGGGCCTGCCGGGACCTGGCCGCCTCGCTCGCCGAGGGGCTGCGCGCCCACCTGGCGGAGGTGCGCCGCCGGGTGCCGGGCGCCGAGGTGGTGCTGCAGCTCGACGAGCCGTCGGTCACCGCCGTGCTCACCGGCCGGGTCGCCACCGCCAGCGGCTACCGCACCTACCGGGCCGTGGACCGCGCCGTGGTCGAGGGCACCCTGCGCGACGTGATCGGCGCCGCCGGCGCCACCGGCCCCGGCGGCACGCCGGTCGTCGTCCACTCCTGCGCCCCGGACGTGCCCTTCGCGCTGCTGCACCGCGCGGGGGCGGCGGCCGTGTCGTACGACGCGGCGCTGCTGGCCGAGCGCCGGGGGCGGGCGGAGGAGGAGGTCGGCGAGGCGGTGGAGGCCGGGCTCGCGCTGTTCGCGGGCGTGGTGCCGGCGACCGCGGACACGGCGGCCGGCACGCCGTCCGGTGCGGGCCGGATGTCAGACCCTGCCGGTAGCGTCGAGGGGGTCAGGACGTGGTGGCGCAGGCTGGGGCTGCCGCCGCAGGCGCTCGCCGGCGGTGTGGTGGTCACCCCGGCGTGCGGCCTCGCGGGCGCGGACCCGGAGTACGCCCGCCGGGCCCTCGCCCACTGCGTCCGTGCCGCGGGGTCCCTCGCCCGGGACCCGGAGTGACCACGGGAGGCCGGTGTGAGTACGGACAGCGCAGTGCGTGAGCGGCATCGGCAGCTGGCCGAGCAGATCGAGGAGCACCGCTTCCGGTACTACGTGACGACGCCCGTCGTCAGCGACGCCGAGTTCGACCGGCTGCTGCGGGAGCTGGAGGCGCTGGAGAGGGAGCACCCGGAGCTGGTCACGCCGGACTCGCCGACCCAGAAGGTCGCCGGGGCGTACGAGACGGAGTTCACCTCCGTCCAGCACCGCGAGCGGATGCTCTCCCTGGACAACGCCTTCTCGGACGAGGAGCTGGACGCCTGGGCGGACCGGATGGCCAGGGAGCTGGACCCCCAGCCGTACCACCTGCTGTGCGAGCTGAAGGTCGACGGCCTCGCGGTCAACCTGACGTACGAGCACGGGCGGCTGGTCCGCGGCGCCACCCGGGGCGACGGCCGCTCCGGCGAGGACATCACGCCGAACATCCGCACCATCGGCGAGATCCCCCACCGCCTCCGGGGGGAGAACGTGCCCGACCTCGTCGAGATCCGCGGCGAGGTGTACTTCACACTCACCGAGTTCCAGCAGCTCAACGCCGACCTGGTGGCCGAGGGCAAGCCGCCCTTCGCCAACCCGCGCAACTCCGCGGCGGGTTCACTCCGCCAGAAGAACCCCCAGGTCAGCGCCTCCCGCCCGCTGCACATGGTGGTCCACGGCATCGGCGCGATCGACGGCCTCCGCCTCGACCGCCTCTCCGGGGCGTACGACCTGCTGAAGGAGTGGGGCCTGCCCGTCTCGCCGTACACCCGGGTGGTCGACGGCATCGACGGCGTGCGCGCCTACGTCGAGCGCTACGGCGCCCGCCGGCACGACGTGGCGTACGAGTTCGACGGCGTCGTCGTCAAGCTCGACGAGATCGCCCTGCAGGGCCGGCTGGGGTCCACCTCCCGCGCGCCGCGCTGGGCCATCGCGTGGAAGTTCCCGCCGGAGGAGGTCAACACCCGGCTGGTCGACGTCCGGGTGGGCGTCGGGCGCACCGGGCGGGTCACGCCGTACGCCGTGGTCGAGCCGGTGACGGTGGCCGGCTCCGAGGTCGAGTTCGCCACCCTGCACAACCAGGACGTGGTCAAGGCCAAGGGCGTCCTCATCGGCGACACGGTCGCGCTGCGCAAGGCGGGCGACGTGATCCCCGAGATCCTCGGCCCGCTGACCGACCTCAGGGACGGCAGCGAGCGGGAGTTCGTGATGCCCGCGGAGTGCCCCGAGTGCGGCACGGCGCTGAGACCCATGAAGGAGGGCGACGTCGACCTGCGCTGCCCCAACGCCCGGTCCTGCCCCGCGCAGCTGCGCGAGCGGCTGTTCTACCTCGCCGGCCGCCGCTGCCTGGACATCGAGAACTTCGGGTACGTCGCGGCCACCGCGCTCACCCAGCCGCTGGAGCCGGCCGAGCCGCCGCTCAGGGACGAGGGCGGCCTGTTCGACCTGAAGGTCGAGGACCTGCTGCCCATCAAGTCGTACGTCCTGGACCAGGACACCGGCCTGCCCAAGCGGGACCCGGAGACGGGCGAGGAGAAGGTCGTCACCTTCTTCGCCAACAAGGAGGGCAACCCGAAGAAGAACACCGAGCTGATGCTCGGTCACATCCGGGCCGCCAAGGACCGGCCGCTGGCCCGGGTCATCGCCGGGCTGTCCATCCGGCACGTCGGGCCGGTCGCCGCGGAGGCGCTGGCCCGCGAGTTCCGCTCGATCGACCGCATCATGGCGGCGAGCGAGGAGGAGCTGGCCGCGGCCGAGGGCGTCGGGCCCACCATCGCCGCCTCGCTGACGCAGTGGTTCGCCGAGGACTGGCACCGCGAGATCGTCGAGCGCTGGCGCGCGGCGGGCGTGCGGATGGAGGAGGAGGCGGAGGAATCGGAAGGTTCCCGTCCGCTGGAGGGTCTGACCGTCGTCGTCACGGGCACACTTCAGTCGCACACCCGCGACGGCGCGAAGGAGGCACTGCAGACCCGCGGGGCGAAGGTGACGGGTTCGGTCTCGAAGAAGACCGACTTCGTCGTCTCCGGCGACAACCCCGGGTCGAAGTACGACAAGGCCGTGCAGCTGAAGGTCGCGGTCCTCGACGACGCGGGCTTCGCCGTCCTCCTCGAACAGGGTCCCGACGCCGCCCGCGAGGCCGCCGTGACACCGCCCGAGTAGCCCCCGCGGCCCGCCCTCGCCCCGGGCCGGCCGAAAACCGGCGAGTCGGGGGCAATCGGGCGACCGCAGCCGATCGCCGCCCCTGACAGCCGTTCGCGGCCTAGTGTGGATGGGCGCGCCGACGCGCGCCCCAGGCGGTGAGAGGGACGGGATGCGACCGACGGAGAGCACGGAACCGGCGCCGGTGCTGCGCCGGTTGGTGCTGCCCGCCCTGCCGTGGCTGGTGCAGGCCGCCGGCGCCCTGGTGTTCGCCCTCGGCGTGCTGCACGGGCTGAGGCAGGGCGACGCGCTCTTCCCGCGCGGCACCGCCGGCTGGGGCCTGGTCGTCCTGACGGCCCTGCTCGTCGCCCATATGGTCGCTCCCGGCCGGGACCGCGGAGCCGGCGGGAGCGGCTCGGCCGCCGCGCTCACCCTCGCGGTGCTGCTGCTCTACGGCTGGATCCCGGCCGCCGTCGTCGGCCTGGTGGTCATCCTCGCCGTCGCCGCCGTCCGCGGCCCGCACCGCCGCCAGGCGCCGCTGCACGGCGCCGTCGAGGTCCTCGGCATCTCCTCGGCCGCCGTCGTGCTGCGGGCCTGCGGCGAGAGCCCCACGGTCGAGCAGCCGTGGGAGCCCGACTCCTGGGACCTGTACGCGCTGCCCGAGCTGGTCGCCGCCGCGCTGGCGTACGTCCTGGTGACCCGCGTGCTCACCTGGTACGCGACCCCCGGCCACCGCGACGGCCCCGGCCTGCTCGCCCGCGCCGCGCTGACCCGGCAGGGGCTCGGCGGCGCCGCGCTGCTCGGCATCGCGCCGCTCATCATCGTCGTGGCCGTCAACACCCCCGTGCTGCTGCCGCTGTTCGCGGTGCCGCTCATCGCCCTCGATTCCAGCCTGTGGATGGCCCGCGCCCGCGCCGAGGAGCAGCTGCGCGACCCGCTGACCGGGCTGCCGAACCGCCAGTGGCTGCTGGAGCGCACCCGGCACGCCCTCGGCGAGGCCGAGCGCACCGGCCGCCGCGCCGCCCTCGTCCTCATCGACCTCGACCGGTTCCGCGCCGTCAACGACACCCTCGGCCACCGTGCCGGCGACCGGCTGCTGCTCCAACTCGCCGGCCGGCTGCGGCTCGCGCTGCCGCGCGGCGCGGAGGCCGCCCGCCTCGGCGGCGACGAGTTCGCCGTGCTCATCCCGCTGACCGACTCCGCCACCAGCGCCCAGCGGGTGGCCCGTACGCTCGTCGCCGCCCTCGGCTCCCCGCTCGACCTCGACGGGATGAGCCTGGTGCTGGAGGCCAGCGCCGGCGTCGCCGTCTACCCCGAGCACGCCACCGAGACCGAGGGCCTGCTGCAGCGCGCCGACGTGGCGATGTACCAGGCCAAGCGGGACCGCAGCGGCGTGGAGGTCTACGAGGCCCGCCGCGACGGCAACACCCCCGACCGGCTCGGCCTGCTGGGCGACCTGCGGCGCGCGCTGCAGGCCCGCGAGGTGGCCCTGCACTACCAGCCGAAGGTCGGCTTCGACGGCCGCGTCGTCGGGCTGGAGGCGCTGGTCCGCTGGGCGCACCCGGAGCGCGGGCACGTCAGCCCGGAGGAGTTCATCGCCATCGCCGAGACCTCGGGGCTGATGCCGGTGCTCACCGAGTACGTGCTGGAGACCGCGCTCGCCCAGGTCGCCGACTGGCGCGCCGCCGGGCTGCGGGTCCCCGTCGCCGTCAACGTCTCGCCGCGCGACGTGCACACGCCCGGGTTCGCCGGCGCCGTCGCCGCGCGCCTCGCCCGGCACGGCGTCCCGCCGGGGGCACTGCAGCTGGAGATAACGGAGCACGTGCTCCTGGAGGACCCGCAGCGGGCCGCCGACACCCTCGCCGGGCTCACCGGGCACGGCGTGAAGATGTCGCTCGACGACTTCGGCACCGGCTACTCGTCGCTGGTCCACCTGCGCCGGCTGCCGGTGAGCGAGTTGAAGATCGACCGCTCGTTCGTGGCCCGCCTCGCCGTCGACCCGGAGGACCTGGAGATCGTCCGCTGCACCGTCGACCTCGCGCACTCCCTCGGGCTGCGGGTCGTCGCCGAGGGCGTCGAGGACGACGAGACCTGGGAGCACCTGCGCGACCTGGGCTGCGACGCGATGCAGGGCTGGCTCGTCGCCGCCGCCATGCCGCCGCAGGAGACCACGGCGTGGCTGCGCGCCCGCGGACGCGGCCCCGCCGGGGCCAGGGAGCTGCCGCCCGCCGCGGACGGCGCACGCGAGGCAGCGGGCGAGACGGCGGGGGAGCCGGTGGCGGACCGGGCCGCGGCCGGGGCCGTGCCGCAGCCGGACGGGGCGGAGGAGCCGGTGAAGCCGGCGAAGTGACCCGGCCGCACGCCGGCGGCCGAAACCGCCCCGCCGGGAAACCCGGTCGGGCACACCGCCCCGCGCCCCATAGGATTGCCCCGAAACCGTCACACCACCCTGTGAGGATGACCCGCATGCCTGGCATCACGCGCGAGGAGGTCGCCCACCTCGCCCGGCTGGCGCGCCTGGAGCTGAGCGGTGAGGAGCTGGACCACTTCGCCGGCCAGCTCGACGCCATCATCGGCGCGGTCGCCCGCGTCTCCGACGTGGCCGGCGAGGACGTACCGCCGACCTCCCACCCGCTGCCCCTGACCAACGTCATGCGCCCGGACACCGTCCGGCCGGGCCTGACCGCGCAGCAGGCGCTCTCCGGCGCGCCCGCGCAGGAGCAGCAGCGTTTCAAGGTGCCGCAGATCCTGGGGGAGGAGTGACCGTGGCGGACAGCTCGGGAATCATCAGGCAGACCGCGGCCGAGACCGCCGCGAAGATCGCCGCCGGCGAACTCACCGCCGTCGAGGTCGCCGAGGCGCACCTCGCCCGCATCGACGCCGTGGACGAGAAGGTGCACGCCTTCCTGCACGTCGACCGCGAGGGCGCGCTCGCCGGCGCGCGGGCCGTGGACGACCGGCGCGAGCGCGGCGAGAAGCTCGGCCCGCTGGCCGGCGTCCCGCTGGCGCTCAAGGACATCTTCACCACCGAGGGCGTGCCCACCACCGCCGGGTCGAAGATGCTCGAAGGGTGGATCCCGCCGTACGACGCGACCGTGACCCGGCGGCTGAAGGAGGCCGGCGTCGTCATCCTCGGCAAGACCAACATGGACGAGTTCGCCATGGGCTCCTCCACCGAGAACAGCGCCTACGGCCCCACCGGCAACCCGTGGGACCTCACCCGCATCCCCGGCGGCTCCGGCGGCGGCTCCTCGGCCGCCGTCACCGCCCACATGGCGGCGCTGGCCATCGGCACCGACACCGGCGGCTCCATCCGCCAGCCGGCGGCCGTCACCGGCACCGTCGGCGTCAAGCCGACCTACGGCGGCGTCTCCCGGTACGGGATGATCGCGTTCTCCTCCAGCCTCGACCAGGGCGGCCCGTGCGCCCGCACGGTGCTCGACGCGGCGCTGCTGCACGAGGTGCTCGCCGGGCACGACCCGAGGGACTCCACCTCCGTCGACGCCCCCGTCCCGCCGGTGGTCCAGGCGGCGCGGAACGGCTCGGTGGCCGGGATGCGCGTCGGCGTGGTCAAGGAGTTCCGCGGCGAGGGCTACCAGGCGGGGGTCGTCCAGCGCTTCGACGAGGCCGTGGAGCTGCTGAGGGAACTCGGCGCCGAGGTCGTCGAGGTGTCCTGCCCCACGTTCGACAAGGCGCTCGCCGCGTACTACCTGATCGCCCCGTCGGAGTGCTCCTCGAACCTCGCCCGCTACGACGGCCTGCGCTACGGCCTGCGCACCGGCGACGACGGCACCCGCTCCGCCGAGGCGGTCACCTCGCTGACCCGCGAGGCGGGCTTCGGCCCCGAGGTCAAGCGCCGCATCATGCTCGGCACGTACGCGCTCAGCTCCGGCTACTACGACGCGTACTACGGCTCGGCGCAGAAGGTCCGCACGCTCATCACCCGCGACTTCGAGCGCGCCTTCGAGCAGGTCGACGTGCTCGTCTCGCCGACCACCCCGACGACCGCGTTCCCCCTCGGCGAGCGGGTCGACGACCCCATGGCGATGTACCTCGCCGACCTGTGCACCATCCCGTCCAACCTGGCCGGCAACGCCGCCATGTCGCTGCCCTGCGGCCTCGCGCCGGAGGACGGGCTTCCGGTGGGGCTGCAGATCATCGCCCCCGCCATGGCCGACGACCGGCTCTACCGGGTCGGTGCCGCGGTCGAGGCCGCGTTCACCGACCGGTGGGGCCACCCGCTGCTGGAGGAGGCACCCGCCCTATGAGCAAGTTCGCCAAGGCCAAGGACTTCAAGAAGTCCAAGGCCGGTCTGTACGTCTCCCTCGCGTCCACGCTGTTCGGCGCGGTCGGTATCGCCAAGCAGATGAAGCAGGCGCGCTTCGACGAGGACCGGCTGCGCCAGCTGGACGCCGCGGTGTCCGCCGCCGCCATGGCCACCGGCGTCGCCCTGCTGCTGCGTGAGCTGCGCCGGAAGAACGACGACGACATCCTCGCCGGCTGAGCGGGCCGCGCCGGGGTCGAGAGGCTGGAAGAGAGCTGTGACTGTCACGTACGAGGACGCCCTCGCGACGTACGAGCCGGTGCTGGGCCTGGAGGTCCACGTCGAGCTGGGCACCGCGACCAAGATGTTCTGCGGCTGCGCCACCGCGCTGGGCGCCGGGCCCAACACCCAGACCTGCCCCGTCTGCCTCGGCCTGCCCGGCGCGCTGCCGGTGGTCAACGAGACGGGCGTGGAGTCCGCGGTCCGGATCGGCCTGGCGCTGAACTGCGAGATCGCCGAGTGGTGCCGCTTCGCCCGGAAGAACTACTTCTATCCGGACATGCCGAAGAACTTCCAGACCTCGCAGTACGACGAGCCCATCGCGTACGACGGCTACCTGGACGTCGAGGTCGACGGCGAGGTCTTCCGGGTGGAGATCGAGCGCGCCCACATGGAGGAGGACACCGGCAAGTCCACCCACGTGGGCGGCGCCACCGGCCGGATCCACGGCGCCTCGCACTCGCTGCTGGACTACAACCGGGCCGGCATCCCGCTGATCGAGATCGTCACCAAGCCGATCACCGGCGCCGGCGCCCGGGCGCCCGAGGTCGCCAAGGCGTACGTGGCGGAGCTGCGCGAGCTGATCAAGGCCCTCGGCGTCTCCGAGGCCCGGATGGAGCAGGGGCAGCTGCGCTGCGACGTGAACCTGTCGCTGATGCCCGCCGGCACCACGGCGTTCGGCACCCGCAGCGAGACGAAGAACGTCAACTCGCTGCGCAGCGTCGAGCGCGCCGTGCGCTCCGAGGTCGTCCGGCACGCCGGAGTCCTCGACGGCGGCGGCCGGGTCGTCCAGGAGACCCGGCACTTCCACGAGGACACCGGCACCACCACCTCGGGCCGTACGAAGGAGGAGGCGGAGGACTACCGCTACTTCCCCGAGCCCGACCTGGTGCCCGTCGCGCCGTCCCGCGAGTGGGTGGAGAAGCTGCGCGCGGGGCTGCCGGAGCTGCCGCGGCTGCGCCGTAACCGGCTGCGCGACGAGTGGGGCGTCTCCGCGCACGACATGCAGTCCATCCTCAACGCCGGCGCCATCGGCCCGATCGTGGCCACCATGGACGCGGGCGCGGACGCCGCGGCGGCGCGCAAGTGGTGGATGGGCGAGCTGGCGCGGCGGGCCAACGAGGACGGCGTGGAGCTGGCCGCGCTGGCCATCACGCCCGAGCAGGTAGCCCGGGTGGCGGCGCTGGTCGGGGAGGGGAAGCTCAACGACAAGCTGGCCCGCCAGGTCATCACCGGTGTCCTCGACGGCGAGGGTGCTCCCGATGAGGTGGTCGACAAGCGGGGCCTGGCCATCGTCAAGGACGAGGGCGCGCTCGGCGCCGCGGTCGACGAGGCCATCGCCGCGAACCCGGGCGTCGCGGAGAAGGTCAGGGGCGGCAAGGTGCAGGCGGCCGGGGCGCTGGTCGGCGCGGTCATGAAGGCCACCCGCGGCCAGGCCGACGCCGCCCGGGCCCGTGAGCTGATCATGGAAAAGCTGGGCGTAGCGGACTGAACATGTGAAAAAAGCCACTGACCGGACAAACGATCTCCCGCGCCTGCCAGAGTGGCAGCGCTGGTGCAGCAGTCTTTGAGGGGTTCGACCTCCCTGAAAGATCGTGAATCTCCCAGGGAGCCGCCCGTGTCCGGTCTCGCCCGCTGGTGTCTACGCCGCCGCCTGGTCGTCGTGCTCCTCTGGCTCGCCGCCTTCGCCGCAGCCGCCGTGGCGGCGTCGGTGCTGGGGCCCGCGTACTCGAACGACTACGACGTCCCCGGCACCGAGTCCGGGCGGGCGCAGGTGCTCATGGCCGAGGCGTTCCCCGGCCTCGACGGCGCCGCGGACACCGTCGTCTGGCACGACGACGACGGGGTGGACGGCGCGCAGACGCGGGAGCGGATGGACGCGGCGCTCGCGGACGTCGCCGGGCTGCCGGGGGTCGCGGACGTGGCCGGGCCGTACGGCGGCCCGTACGAGGACACGGCTGCCGCGGGCGCCGCGGCCGGCGAGGGCGGGGCGGTCAGCGACGACGGGCGTACGGCGTACGCCACCGTCACGTACGACGCCGCCGCGGACGACCTCGCGCCGGGCGACGTCCGGGACGTCGTCGACACCGCCAAGGCGGCGGCCGGCGGTGTCGATGGGTTGGAGGTCGCCGTCGGCGGTCCCGGGGCCGGGCTGCTCCAGGCGCCGTCCGTGCACTACGGCGAGGCCGTCGGGGTGGTCGTCGCGGCCGTCGTGCTCTTCGTCGCGTTCGGCTCGCTCGCCGCGATGGCGCTGCCGATCGCGACCGCGCTGGTCGGCGTCGGCACGGCGTACTGGTGCATCAGCCTCCTCGGCCACGCCATGGCCGTCGCCGACTTCGCCCCCATGCTCGGCATGCTCATCGGACTCGGCGTCGGCATCGACTACGCCCTGTTCATCGTCACCCGGCACCGCCGCGGGCTGCGCGAGGGCCTGCCGGTCGGCGAGGCCGCGCAGCGCGCCGTGGCCACGGCCGGGCGGGCGGTGGTCTTCGCCGGCGTCACCGTGTGCATCGCGCTGCTCGGGATGCTCGTGCTGCGGCTGAACTTCCTCGGCGGCGTCGCCGTCGCCGCCTCGCTGACCGTCGTGCTCACCGTCGCCGCCTCCGTCACGCTGCTGCCCGCGCTGCTCGGCGTCATCGGTATGAAGGCGCTCAGCCGCCGCGAGCGGCGGGCGCTCACCGAGCACGGCCCGCGGCCGGACGTGCCGCGCGGGCTCGCCGCCCGCTGGGCGGCCTTCGTACAGCGCCGCCCGCGGCTGCTGGGCGCGCTCGCGCTGCTGCTGATGACCGTGCTCGCCCTGCCCGTCGCCGCGCTCCACCTGGGCAGCTCCGACCAGGGCAACCACGCCGCGAGCGCCACCACCAGACAGGCGTACGACCTGATGGCCGAGGGCTTCGGGCCGGGCAGCAACGGCCCGCTCACGCTCGTCGCCGGCCTCGACGGCGCCGCCGACCGGGTGGCCTTCGACGCGCTGCCCGAGACGCTGCGCGGCACCCCGGGCGTCGCGGACGCGACCGCCGCGGTGCACGGGCGGGGCGGCGGCACCGGGATGATCACCGTCACGCCGGAGGCCGCGCCGCAGGCCGAGGCGACGTCGGACCTGGTGGACCGGCTGCGCTCGGACGTCCTGCCGCGGGCCGTCGACGGCACGTCGATGGAGGTGCACGTGGGCGGGATCACGGCCGGCCAGGACGACTTCGCCGAGGTGATCGTCGGCAAGCTGCCGCTCTTCGGCGGCGTCGTGATCGCGCTGGGCTGCGCGCTGCTGCTGGTGGCGTTCCGCAGCGTCGGCGTGCCGCTGAAGGCGGCGCTGATGAACGTGCTGGCCGTGGCCTCGGCCTTCGGGGTGGTGGTCGCGGTCTTCCAGTGGGGCTGGGGGAGCGGGCTGCTGGGCCTGGGCGCCACGGGGCCGGTCGAGCCGTTCCTGCCGGTGATCATGATCTCGGTGCTCTTCGGGCTGTCGATGGACTACCAGGTGTTCCTGGTCAGCCGGATGTACGAGGAGTGGCGGGCCACCCGCGACAACCGGCGGGCGGTGCGGGTCGGGCTCGCCGAGACCGGCCGGGTGATCAACTGTGCGGCGCTCATCATGATCGCGGTCTTCTCGGCGTTCGCGCTGGGCGGGGACCGGATCATCGCGATGTTCGGGGTGGCGCTGGCCACGGCGGTGGCGCTGGACGCCTTCGTGCTGCGCACGCTGCTGGTGCCGGCGCTGATGCACCTGCTGGGCCGGGCCAACTGGTGGCTGCCGGGCTGGCTGGAGCGGCGGCTGCCGCGCATCGGCGTCGAGGGGCCCGGGGAGCCCGCCGCGGCCGAGCACCTCGGGCTGCCGCAGGAGCCGGCCGTGCGCTGACCCCCGCCGGAAGGGCCCGGTCTCGCCGGGGCCGCCCGCCGGGCCCGGCCGGGGAGAAAACCGATTCCGCGCTGTCAGTGCGGCGTGCGATGCTCGAAAGCGTGCAGAGCCGATCCATCAGCCCGGTGTTCGCAGGCCGTCACGACGAGATGAAGGCCCTGGACGGCGCGCTCGGGCGCGCCGCGCTCGGCGAGCCGCAGGTGCTGCTCGTCGGCGGGGAGGCCGGCGTCGGCAAGAGCCGGCTGCTGGACGAGTTCCTGGAGGCCGCGCAGGGCGCCGGCGCGGTCACCGCGGTCGGCGGCTGCCTGGAGCTGGGCGCCGACGGCCTGCCGTTCGCGCCGTTCGCCACCGCGCTGCGCATGCTGCACCGCAAGCTCGGCGCCGAGCTGGCCGACCTGGCCGCCGGCCAGGAGCCGGTGCTCGCCCGGCTGCTGCCCGACCTGGGCCCGGTCGCCGAGGAGCCGCACGGCCAGGACAGCCGGGCCCGCCTCTTCGAGCTGACCGTCGGCCTGCTGGAGCGGCTGGCCGCCGGCCGCACCGTGGTGCTGGCCCTGGAGGACCTGCACTGGGCGGACCGCTCCACCCGCGAGCTGCTCGGCTACCTCGTCCGGTCCGTGCAGGGCGCCCGGCTGGTGGTCCTCATGACGTACCGCTCGGACGACGTCCACCGCCGCCATCCGCTGCGCCCCTTCCTCGCCGAGCTGGACCGGCTGCGCTCCGTGCAGCGGCTGGAGCTGGCCCGGCTCAGCGCGGACGAGGTGCGCAGCCAGCTCGCCGGCATCCGCGGCGTGGCCGAGCCCGAGCGCGAGCTGGCCGCCGAGGTGTACGCGCGCAGCGAGGGCATCCCCTTCTTCGTCGAGGAGCTGGCCCTCAGCGACGACGCCGGCCGGCTCAGCGACTCCCTGCGCGACCTGCTGCTCGTACGGGTCGAGGCGCTGCCCGAGGGCGCCCAGCGCGTGGTGCGCCTCGCCGCGCGGAACGCGCGCGTCCCGCACGCCCTGCTCGCCGTCGTCTCCGGCCTCACCGAGGACGAGCTGATCGAGGGCCTGCGCGCCGCCGTCGGGGCGAACGTGCTGGTGCCCGACGAAGAGGGCGAGGCGTACCGCTTCCGGCACGCGCTGCTCCGCGAGGCCGTGCTGGACGACCTGCTGCCCGGCGAGCGGACCCGCCTCAGCCGCCGGTACGCGGAGGCGCTGGAGGCCGACCCCGCCCTGGTCCCGGCGGAGGAGCGGGCCACCCGGCTCGCGAGCTACTGGTACTACGCCCGCGACCCCGCCAAGGCGCTGCCCGCCGTCCTCGCCGCCGTCCTGGAGACCCGCGCCCGGCACGCCTACGCCGAGCAGCTCAAGCTGCTGGAGCGGGCGCTGGAGCTGTGGGACGAGGTGCCGGCGGAGGAGCGCCGCGGGCTGCCGTCGCAGGGCGGGATGGAGTCGTATCCGGCGTGCGGCTGCGGGGACCGCCCGGACGAGATCGAGCTGCACCTGGTCGACCTGCTGGCGCACGCCGCCTTCGCGGCCCGGCTGGACGGGCAGTGGGAGCCGGCGCTGAAGTTCGTGAAGAAGGCCCTCAAGGTCGTCGACGAGGAGCGGGACCCGCTGCGCGCGGCCTGGTTCTGGCTGGAGCGCTCCAAGCTCACCGCGCTCGCCGGCCGCGGCAACGGCCGCGCGGAGCTGACCCGGGCGCACGAGCTGGTGCACGACCTGCCGGCGTCCGCCACCCACGCCGACATCCTGGCGCACGTCGCGATGTGGGAGCTGCTGCACGCCTCCGACCTGGACAGCATGGCGCTCGCCGAGCGGGCCGTGGAGCTGGCCCGGCAGGCCGGCGCGGAGGACGTCGAGCTGGGCGCCCGGATCACGCTGAGCACGCTGCGCTCGGCCAAGAGCGACTCCGACGCCTGGATCGCCGAGCTGTACGAGATACGCGACCTGGCCGCACAGCGCGGGGCGTACCGCCAGCTGAGCCGCGCGTGCATCAACCTCTGCGACGCGCTGGAGAAGGCCGGCCGGTCCGCGGAGGCGGTCGAGGCCGGCCTCGTCGGCATGGCGGACATGCACCGCCGCGGGCTGTACGACGCCGCCGCCTTCGCCGCGCTCAACGTCGTGGAGTCGCTGACCTCGCTGGGCGAGTGGGACCGGGCCGAGCAGCTGCGCCAGGAGTGGATGCGGTTCGCGGTCGGGTCCCGCAGCGCGGCCTCCGTGGCGCTGCGCCGGGCCGAGCTGGCGCTGCTGCGGGGGGAGTTCGGGCTGGTGCCGGAGCTGATCGCCGCGGCCCGCCGCTACCGGGGCCAGAACGACGGCGAGCCGCAGTACGAACTGCCCTTCGCCGCCGTGGAGATGAGCGCGCTGCGCACGCTGG
The DNA here is from genome assembly GCF_039531005.1 of Streptomyces synnematoformans. NCBI lineage: Bacteria > Bacillati > Actinomycetota > Actinomycetes > Kitasatosporales > Streptomycetaceae > Streptomyces > Streptomyces synnematoformans. Next base: position 272 of record NZ_BAAAPF010000169.1, on the reverse strand, counting down.
GCCGGGCGCCGGAGGCGCTCGACGTGCTGGAGCGCCCGCTGGCGCAACTGCCGATGCCCGGCCAGGAGACATACGTCTGGCAGCTCCTGTGCGCGGGCGCCCGGCTGACCGCGGACGTCGCCGGGGTGCCGGGCGTGCCGGAGGAGCGGCGCACGGCGACCCTGGCCCGGCTGGCGGACGCGGCGGGCACGCTGCCGGCCGACGGCCCGCTGTGGACGCCGCAGTCCCGCCTCTTCGCCGCCGAGCTGGTCCGCGCCCGCGGCGCCGCCGCC
>NZ_BAAAPF010000168.1:0-15723 GCF_039531005.1 Streptomyces synnematoformans | reverse complement strand
CCCCCGGCGCCCCCGGCGCCGCCGATCACCCGGGCGCCGCCGACGGCGCCGGCGGCCGCGCCGACCAGGACCGGCGCGAGACCCGCGGCCCCCACGCCGGCCCCGTACAGCGGCGCTCCGGGGGCGGAGAGCGCCCGGCGGGACGAGGGCCCCAGCTGCACCCGGAAGCTCGGGTTGTCGACGTTGATCCGGGTGGGGTCGCTCGGGACCCGCACCATCGTCAGCCGGCCGCCGGCGGCGTCGTCGTCTGGGTCCTGGGCGCGACCACCCGTGGGGGTGGGCGGTGTTCTGGTGTCCACACTCCACTAACCGAGTGATGCGGCGTTTGGACACTGGCTGGCACCGCCTGACACGGCCCTTTTGTGTCGGAGGCCCGTCAAACACACCGTTCGCGGGGGCTCGTTGCGATTCGCCGCGCGCCGTCCCGCACTACGCTCACGCCCGCCTGCGCGCCGCCTCGTACAGCACCACCCCGGCCGCGACGCCCGCGTTCAGCGACTCCGCGCCGCCCGGCATGGGGATACGTACCCGTACGTCGCACGTCTCCCCCACCAGCCGCGACAGCCCCTTGCCCTCGCTGCCGACCACGACGCACACCGGCCTATCCAGCAGGTCCAGCTCCGGCAGCTCCACGTCCCCGTCGGCCGCGAGCCCGACGACCATCACGCCGGCCTTCTGGTACGCCTCCAGCGCCCGCGTCAGGTTCGTGGCCCGCGCCACCGGCGTACGCGCCGCCGTGCCCGCCGACGACTTCCACGCGCCCGCCGTCATCCCCGCCGCGCGCCGCTCCGGGATGACGACGCCGTGCCCGCCGAAGGCGGCGACGGAGCGCACCACGGCGCCCAGGTTCCGCGGGTCCGTGACCCCGTCGAGCGCGACGACCAGCGGGTCCGCGGCATCCTGGGCGGCGGCGTCGAGGAGGTCGTCGGGGTGGGCGTACTCGTACGGCGGGACCTGCAGCACCAGCCCCTGGTGGTTCAGGCCGTCCGTCATCCGGTCCAGCTCGGGGCGCGGCGCCTCCATCAGGTGCACGTCGCCGCGCTCCGCGGCGAGCTGCAGGGCGCCGCGCACCCGGTCGTCGCTGTCGAGGTACTGCTGGACGTACAGCGTCGTGGCCGGCACGCCGTCGCGCAGCGCCTCGTACACCGAGTTGCGGCCGACCACCAGCTCGCTGCTGCCCCGGCCGCCGCGGCGCGCGGCCGGCGGGGCGGCGGCGGCCTTCTTCGACCGCGCCCGGGCGGCGCGCTGCTTGGCGTGGCCGGGCCGCTGCTCGGCGGGCGGCGTGGGGCCCTTGCCCTGGAGGGAGCGGCGGCCCTTGCCGCCGCTGCCCTTGGTCGCGCCCTTCTTGCTCGCCGTTCTGCGGCCTCGGCGCTGACTGTTCCCGGCCATGGGGGCTCCACCTGCTTCTGCGATCGGTGTTTCTCTACGTCACGAGTGTGCCGCCCGGTCGCCCGGGCGGCACACGGGGCTGCACACACGGGCTGCTACACCCGGCTCGGCGCGGTCAGCACAGCGTCCAGCGCGGCCCGTCGGGCGTGTCCTCGATGGCGAGGCCCGACTGCTGCAGCTGGTCGCGGATGGCGTCCGCGGCGGCGTAGTCCTTGCGCGCCCGCGCCGCCTCGCGCTGCTCCAGCACCAGCCGTACGAGCGTGTCGACGGCCCCGTGCAGGTCCGCGCCGCGGTCCGCGCCATCCGCGCCCGTCCAGTGCGCGTCGAGCGGGTCGAGGCCGAGCACGCCCAGCATGGCGCGCACCTCGGCGAGGCGGGCGACGGCGGCCTCCTTGTCGTCGGCGGACAGGGCGGCGTTGCCCTGCCGGACGGTGGTGTGCACGACGGCGAGCGCCTGCGGCACCCCGAGGTCGTCGTCCATCGCCTCGGCGAAGGCGGACGGCACGTCCGCGGCCGGGGCGACCGGTTCGCCGGCCTTCCCTGCCTTTTCGACTACACGCTGCACGAAGCCCTCGATGCGCGCGAACGCGGCCTCGGCCTCGCGCAGGGCCTCCTCGCTGTACTCGATGGTGGAGCGGTAGTGCGGGGTGGCCAGGTAGTAGCGCAGGACGATGGGGCGCCAGCGCTTGACCATCTCGGAGACCAGCACCGAGTTGCCGAGGGACTTGCTCATCTTCTCGCCGCTCATGGTCACCCAGGCGTTGTGCATCCAGTAGTCCGCGAAGCCGTCGCCGAACGACGTGGACTGGGCGATCTCGTTCTCGTGGTGCGGGAAGACGAGGTCGATGCCGCCGCCGTGGATGTCGAAGCGGGAGCCCAGGTACTTGTGGGCCATCGCCGAGCACTCCAGGTGCCAGCCGGGCCGGCCGCGGCCCCAGGGGGCCTCCCAGGACGGCTCGCCGGGCTTGGCGGCCTTCCACATGGCGAAGTCCCGCTGGTCGCGCTTGCCGGTCTCGCCCTCGCCCTCGGGCTGGCGGAGGTTGTCCAGCTCCTGGTTGGACAGGGCGAGGTAGCCGGGGTACGAGCGGACGTCGAAGTAGACGTTGCCGTCGGCGGCGTAGGCGTGGCCGGAGTCGATGAGCGCGCGCATCATCTCGATCATCTCGGGCACGTGGCCGGTGGCGCGCGGCTCGTACGTCGCCGGGAGGCAGCCGAGGGCGTCGTAGCCGGCGGTGAAGGCGCGCTCGTTCTCGTACCCGATGGCCCACCAGGGACGGCCCTGGTCGGCGGACTTGGCGATGATCTTGTCGTCGATGTCGGTGACGTTGCGGACGAAGGTCACCTCGTAGCCGCGGTGGAGCAGCCAGCGGCGCAGGATGTCGAAGTTGAGGCCGGAGCGGATGTGCCCGATGTGCGGTGCGGCCTGCACGGTGGCGCCGCACAGGTAGATCGAGACACAGCCCGGGGTGATCGGGGCGAAGTCACGGATCTGCCGGGCGCTGGTGTCGTACAGGCGAATGGTCACGCCTCAAGGGTAGTAGGACCCGGCCCGCCCGCGGCCCCCGGTCCGGGACGACCGCCGTGCGGCCGCTGCCCGGCGCGTACCACGCCCGCCCCGCCGCACGGTACGCCCGGTACGTCGCACGCCGACCGTCCCCCGCACACCCGCCCTAGGGTAGGCCGCCCCACTGACGCCGGGGCCGCCAGCCGCCAGCCGCCAGCCGCCGTCCGCCGGCCGGCGCGGCGCTCCACGGCGCCGCGCCGCTCGGCGCCGTCGCTCAGTGCAGGTCGCCCTGGCCCGACACCTTCTCCGGCGTCACGCGGACGACGATCCGGGTGCCGTCGTCGGCCCGGCCGCCGCTGAAGGTGTCGTAGTCCTTGCCGGTGTACTTCACCGACAGCTCGTCGATCAGCTCCCGGGCACCCTCGGTGGTGACGCTCGCGGTGCCGTACACCTGGGCGTAGTTGTACGGGGCCGCCGGGTTGACCACGACGACGCTGACCCGCGGATCGCGGCTCAGGTTACGGGCCTTGACGCGCTCGGCGGTGGTGGAGAAGAGCAGGTCGTCGCCGTCGCGCTTCACCCAGACGGGCGACGCCTGCGGCGCGCCGTCCGGCTGCACGGTGGCGACGGTGATGAAGACCTGGCCGTCGAGGACCTGCTTGAGGTTGTCGGAGAGGGCGACAGACACGATGGACACTCCTCGGTTTCGCACACGTGGGCACTACCTGGGTACCCAACATCGAGCCCGCCACGGGCCTTCCGCGCGGCGGCGGAAGGTCCGCGTCACCCGGGCGGCGGCAGGACGAGCGCGGTGGCGACGGCCGCCAGGCCCTCACCACGGCCGGTGAGGCCGAGCCCGTCCGTGGTGGTGCCGGAGACCGACACCGGCGCCCCCGCGGCGGCCGACAGCGCCTCCTGCGCCTCCGCGCGCCGCTTGCCGATCTTCGGTCGGACGCCGATCACCTGGATCGCGACGTTGCCGACACGGAAGCCGGCGGCGCGTACGATACGGGCCGCCTCGCCGAGCAGCGCGACGCCGGCGGCGCCGGACCACTCCGGGCGGCCGGTGCCGAAGTGCGCGCCGAGGTCGCCGAGACCGGCGGCGGAGAAGAGCGCGTCGCAGGCGGCGTGGGCGGCGACGTCGCCGTCGGAGTGCCCGTCGAGCCCGTGGCTCTCGCCCTCCCAGAGCAGGCCGGCGCACCACAGCTCGCGCCCCTCGGCGAAGGCGTGCACGTCGGTCCCGACACCGATGCGCGGCAGCACGGCGTACGCACCGCCCCCGCCGTCCCCGGCGCCCCCGCCGTCCGCGCCGGCCGGCCCGGACGCGCCGCCCGGTGTCTGCGCGTCAGAAGCCATCGGTCGCCCTCCTGCGTGCCAGCACGGCCTCGGCCAGCACCATGTCCAGCGGCCGGGTCACCTTGAACGCCTCCTCGTGCCCGGGTACGAGCACGACCTCGACGCCCAGCCGCTCGACCATCCCGGCGTCGTCCGTGGCGCCCTCGCCGGCCGCGGGCACCTTCTCGTGGGCCTCGGTCAGCACCCGGCGGTCGAAGCCCTGCGGGGTCTGCACGGCGCGCAGCGCGGCCCGCTCGGGCGTGGCGACGACCGGCTCCGGGCGGCCCGGCTCGCCGCCGGGCTCGACCTGCTTGACGGTGTCGGTGACGGGCAGTGCCGGCACGACGGCGGGCGCCCCGGCCCGTACCGCGGCGGCGACGGCCTCCACGGTGTCCACCGGGACCAGCGGGCGGGCGGCGTCGTGCACGAGCACGACGTCGACGTCGCCGGGGAGCGCGGCGATGCCCAGGCGTACGGAGTCCTGCCGGGTGTCGCCACCGGAGACGACGACGACCTCGGTCGAGTCGAGGTGGTCGAGGTGGTCGTCGAGCAGGGTGCGCACCTGCGCCGCCTCACCGGGCGGGCCGACGACGACCACCAGGGACACCGCGCGGGCGCGGGCGAGGGCACGTACGGCGTGCACGAGCATCGGCGTGCCGCCGAGGGCGCGCAGGGCCTTGGGCGCGCCGGGGCCGAGCCGCACTCCGCGGCCGGCGGCGGGGATCACCGCGGCGCATCGGTGCGGACCGGACGGGTCCGAGTGGCCGGGCCGGGTCTCCACGGACGCGGCGGGCGAGTCGGACGAGCCTGACGGAGACATTGCGGTGTTCAGGTTTGTGTCCTTGGACGACATGGGTATGGCCAAAAGCGTGCCGGGCACGACGCTTCGTGCCCCCACCGCGGAGCTCGCTGTCGACCCCCTTCCGTGAGGCACCTGGTCGAAAGCAGCTGCCCGGGCCCGGCACGGCGTGTCCACAGGAAAGCGGGACAGCCGTCGGCCCGGCGCGTCGCACGCGAGCATACGCACGCGCGGCGCGGGAGCCTACGGCTGCCCCCCGAAACCCGGCAGGCTTTCCTGCCGTCGGACCGGACGGGAAAGGACGAGCGGGGACAATCGGACGGACCGTGAAGCGCGGACCGTGAAGGCGTGCGGACGCGACCGGGCGGCATCCCGGGCAGCGTCCGGCCCGGCACCGACAACGACACACCGGCAACGGCCGACGGCAGCACCGAGGCCGACGCGGACAAGCGACCCGGCACCGCACGGGCACCGCACGCTGCCGTAGCCGGGGTGGCGCCGTAGCCTACGGGCCGCAGGCACGGCACACCGCACCGCTGTCCACAGTCCGCGGGTCGCCCCCGGACACCGTTCGGCCGGGAGGCCGTGCCGCTCAGCCGGGCAGCCGCCGCTCCCGGCCCTTCAGGACGCCAGCACCTCGTCGAGCAGTGCCTCCGCCTTGTCCTCGTTCGTGCTCTCACACAGCGCAAGCTCGCTCACCAGGATCTGGCGGGCCTTGGCGAGCATCCGCTTCTCCCCTGCGGAGAGGCCGCGCTCACGCTCCCGGCGCCACAGGTCCCGGACGACCTCGGCAACCTTGATCACGTCACCGGAGGCGAGCTTCTCCAGGTTCGCCTTGTACCGCCGCGACCAGTTGGTGGGCTCTTCGGCGTACGGTGCGCGCAGCACCTCAAAGACCCTCTCCAGCCCTTCCTGGCCTACCACATCGCGTACCCCGACGAACTCGGCATTGTCCGCCGGCACGCGCACCGTCAAGTCGCCCTGCGCGACTTTCAGCACCAAGTAGGTCTTGTCCACACCTTTGATCTGGCGAGTTTCGATGGCCTCGATCAGCGCGGCCCCGTGATGGGGATAGACCACGGTGTCGCCAACCTTGAACGTCATGTGACAGGTACCCCTTCCGTGGCTATCCAGGGTAACACGGGACAGGCCGCTTCTGAATGGCGTTTTCGCAGGTCAGCGCCCGTCTCGGGGCTTGACAAGCGACCCTGGAACGTGCTGCGCTCCGCGTCGGAATCATGGTTTCCGCAGGTGGGATGGCGTCTGCCGGAAACCTGAAACGCGAAGGTTACCTGCCGCCGGAAGGATCGGCAGAGCGACGAACGTCCCGATTTGTCGGAGTCGGCCGGTGAAGTCGCGCTGCTCCGTTCGGCCGATCACGATCGAATCCGGTCGGATTCCCGGAATTGATCACACGGGCTGTGATCGATATCCCCGTTCTCCCCCGTTCTCCCTCCGCCGGTGTTCCCGCCGTCCCTTCCAACACCGCATGCCGCGCAGATATTGCCGGGCATTAGCACGGCCGTACGCGCGGGTGTGCGCGCAGGCGCACGCGGGCGGCGGAGGGCGGGTCGGGTCCGTACGGTCAGACGGGGGTCGGTACTGTTCCTCCAGCACGTCCGCCCACCGCCGGCAAGCCGAACCGGCCTTCACGTCCAAGGAGATGCCGCCGCCGTGAGCAGCAGCAGCATTCGACGCGGCACGCTCGCCGCGACCGCCCTCGCTCTCTCGCTCGCCGTCCTCACCGCGTGCGGGGCGGGCAACAACGCCGAGACCCTGAAGATCAACCCCGACAACGCGCGCGTCGTCGCGGGCGACATCCGGATCCAGAACGCCGTGGTGATCACGCCGCCCGAGGAGACCGGCGGACCGGCCGCGGTCTCCGCCCGCATCTTCAACAACGGCGACCGGGACCAGACGCTGGACCGGCTGACGCTCACCCGCGGCGGCCAGGAGCTGGAGCTGGCCGGCGCGGACGGCCGGGGCGGCGTGGTCGTGCCGGGGGGCGGCTCGGTGATGCTGGGCGGCGAGGGCAACGCCTCCGCGGTGCTGCCCGACGGCGACGAGGCGGGCGACGGCACGGCGCAGAAGCTCGCCTTCGAGTTCAGCGAGGAGGGCGAGGTGCGGATCTCCGCGTTCGTCGTCTCGGACGAGGGCCAGTACGCGGACTTCGCCGCCACCGAGTCCCCGAGCCCGCTGGAGACCGCGACGTCCACCCCCGACGCCGAGCCCGGCGCAGACGCGGGCACGGACGGCACGGAGGGCACGGAGGGCACGGACGGCACGGAGGGCACAGACGGCGCAGACGGCACGGAGGGCGCGGACGGCACCGGGGACGCCTCGCCGGACGCCGACGCCACCGGAGACGCCGCCGAGGGCACCCCCGGCGCGGACGGGGCGGAGTCCTCGGACAGCCCCGCCACCGAGCAGTAGCCGGCGGCCGGGTACGCGCCTCAGGCCCCGGCGCGGAAGCGCGCCGGGGCGGGACGCCGCCGGGCGGCAGGCGGGACGTGTACCCGCGCCCCGGGCCGGGCTACGGCTCGAACTTGTAGCCCAGCCCCCGGACCGTCACCAGATACCGCGGCGCGCCCGGGTCTGGCTCGATCTTCGCGCGCAGCCGCTTCACGTGGACGTCGAGCGTCTTGGTGTCGCCGACGTAGTCCGCGCCCCAGACCCGGTCGATCAGCTGCATCCGGGTCAGCACCCGGCCGGCGTTGCGCAGCAGCATCTCCAGCAGGTCGAACTCCTTCAGCGGCAGGTCGACCTTGCCGCCGGCGACGGTGACCACGTGCCGGTCGACGTCCATCCGTACCGGACCGACCTCCAGGGCCGCCGGCTCCGTCTCCTCCGGTTCGCCGCGGCGGCGCAGGACCGCGCGGATCCGGGCGACCAGTTCCCGGGAGGAGAAGGGTTTGGTCACGTAGTCGTCGGCTCCTATCTCCAGCCCGACGACCTTGTCGATCTCGCTGTCCTTGGCGGTCACCATGATGACCGGAACGTTGGAGCGGCCGCGCAGCTGGCGGCACACCTCCGTGCCGGGCAGCCCCGGCAGCATGAGGTCAAGCAGCACCAGGTCGGCGCCGTTGCGGTCGAAGTCGTCGAGCGCCTCGGGGCCCGTGGTGGCCACGGCCACCTCGAAGCCCTCCTTGCGGAGCATGTACGACAGTGCGTCGCTGAACGATTCCTCGTCCTCGACGACGAGAACCCGGGTCACGCTCTGACCTCCGAGGGGGACGGGCAGCACGGGATGGGGAGAGCCGGGCGGCGGGGGATGGAGCCGCGCCGGGCGGTGGGCACGCGGGTCACGGAATGACCTCCGGAGCTGTGTCTGACGCGTCGGTCCCGTCGAACCGGAGCCGGTCCTCGCCGTCGAGGTCCTCCGGGCCGATGAGAGCTCCGCTGCGGCCGGCGTCGGACCGGCCGCTCTTCGGACGTGCGGCCTCGGGCAGCCGCAGGGTGAAGGTGGAGCCCTGGCCCTCAGCGCTCCACACCGTGACCTCCCCGCCGTGCGAGGCGGCCACGTGCTTGACGATGGCGAGACCGAGCCCGGTCCCGCCGGTGGCCCGCGAGCGCGCCGGGTCGACCCGGTAGAAGCGCTCGAAGATCCGTTCGCGGTCTTTCTCGGAGATGCCGATCCCCTGGTCGGTGACCGTGATCTCGATGAGGTCGCCGCCCTGTGCGGGCAGCCGGCGGGCCGCGACGCCGACCCGGGTGCGGGCCGGGCTGTAGTTCACGGCGTTCTCCACCAGGTTGCCCAGCGCCGCCGCGAGCTGGCCGCGGTGGCCCCAGACGTGCAGCCCGGCCGTGCCGCCCGTGGCGATGGTTATCTGCTTGGCGCCGGCCTGCTGCCGGCACCGTTCCATGGCCTCCGCGACCAGCTCGTCGACCCGCACCGGCTCGGCGTCCTCCAGCGGGTCGTCGTTCTGCACCCGGGAGAGGTCGATCAGTTCCTGTACGAGGCTGGTCAGCCGGGTCGCCTCGCCCTGCATGCGGCCGGCGAAGCGCTCCACAGCCTCGGGGTCGTCGGCGGCGTCCATGATCGCCTCCGAGAGCAGGGACAGCGCGCCGACCGGGGTCTTCAGCTCGTGGCTGACGTTCGCGACGAAGTCGCGGCGTACGGCCTCGATACGGCGGGCCTCGGTCATGTCCTCGACCAGCAGCAGCACGAGCCGGGAGCCGAGCGGCGCGACGCGGGCGGAGACCGCCAGCGCACCTCCCCCGGAGACGACGCGGCCGGTGCGCCGGGGCAGGTCCAGCTCGACCTGCCGTATCTCGCCGTCGCGCCGGGTGTCGCGGGCCATGGCGAGCATCGGCTCGACCGTCAGCCGGCCGCCGCGGACCAGCCCCAGGGCGTACGCCGCGGAGCTGGCCTTGACCACGGCGTCGTCCTCGTCGAGCACGACGGCGGAGGAGCGCAGGACGGAGAGCACGGTGTCCACGCCGGGCGGCAGGACCGCGTCCGTGTGCAGCGAGGTGCGCGTCGGCCTGGCCTGCTCGCGTTCGCTCCACCGGAACGCGAGCACGGCGATCACACCGGTGCACAGCCCGGCGAGCGCTGCCGCCGCGGCGACCGCCGCGTTCACGTCCATGACTCCAGGTTAGGCACCATGCAGACCCCTTCCACAGCCATCCGGGTGCGGTCTCGAACACTGGTCGCCAAGAGTTCACCCTGAGGTCGGTCCCGATTCACTGAGTGGCGCGGCGTCCCCTGCATGGTGGATGCTGCATTGGTCGGCAAAGTCGGCAAGGTCGGCAAAGAGGATGGACGGGACTGGGATGCGGGACTCATACCACGAGGAGCTGGACTCGATCGGCGAGGGCCTGGTCGACATGGCCCGGATGGTCGGCTCCGCCATGGGCCGTGCCACCGCGGCGCTGCTCGACGCCGACCTGCAGCTCGCCGAGAGCGTGATCGCGGGCGACGAGAAGGTGGACGACCTGCAGCGCGAGCTGGAGACGCGGGCCATCCAGCTGCTCGCCCGGCAGCAGCCCGTCGCCACCGACCTGCGCATCGTGGTGACCTCGCTGCGGATGAGCGCCGACCTGGAGCGCGCCGGCGACCTGGCGCAGCACGTCGCCAAGCTGGCCCGGCTGCGCTACCCCGGCCGCTGCATCCCGGACGACCTGCACGCCACCGTCCTGGAGATGGGGCAGCTCGCGCAGCGGCTCATGGCCAAGACCGCGGAGGTCGTCACCACCAAGAACGTCGACCTGGCGCTGGAGCTGGAGCAGGACGACGACAGGATGGACTACCTGCACCGCAAGATCTTCCAGCACCTCATGGACGACCGCTGGAAGCACGGCATCGAGACCGCCGTGGACGTGACGCTGATCGGCCGCTACTACGAGCGCTTCGCCGACCACGCCGTCTCGTGCGCCGGCCGGGTGGTGTACCTGGTGACCGGCGAGCACGCCGACGAGCTGAACACGACGGCCCCGGTCGAGGGGGCGTAGCGGCCGGAGCGCGGGAGGCACGTGCCCGCGCGCGCCGGGCGCGCCCGGGGGCGGCTCACGCGCCGGGCGCGGCGCAGGAGACGTAGGACGGTCCGGCGGCCCGCGATGCTTCCGCGCGCCCGCATGTGCGCCCCGGCGCCCGGGGCAGCCTTCCGGTGGAAGGGAACATCCCTGCTAGGAGGTCCGCATGCCGGAAGAGTTCACCTCCCGCACCCGTGCCGAGCCGCGCCGCGCGGCACCGGCGCCGCGGCTGCGCCCCAAGATGACCCCGCTGCCGAAGCTCAGCTCCTGCAACTGCGGCCCCGGCTGCTCCTGCGGGTGCCAGTCCGGCAGCCCGTGCAACTGCGGCGGCAGCTGCGGCTGAGCCCGCGGCCGGCGCCGGCGACGAGACGCCCGCGGCCTCTGCCCTGACGATGCCGGGCAGGGGCCGCGGTGTACGCGGGAGGACGCCGGCTCGCCGGCTCCCCCGCTACTTCCGCTCCTTCTTGCCCTGGTTCGCCACGGCCTTGATCGCCGAGGCGGCGGCCTCCGGGTCGAGGTACGTACCGCCCCGGGCGACCGGGCGGAGGTCGCCGTCCAGCTCGTACGACAGCGGGATGCCGGTGGGGATGTTCAGCCCCGGGATCTCCTCGTCGGAGATGCCGTCGAGGTGCTTGACCAGCGCCCGCAGGCTGTTGCCGTGCGCGGCGACCAGCACCGTCCGCCCGGCCTGGAGGTCCGGGACGATGTCGTCGTACCAGTACGGCAGGGCCCGCTCCAGCACGTCCTTCAGGCACTCCGTCCGCGGCCGCAGCTCGCTGGGGATGTGCGCGTAGCGCGCGTCGTGCGCCTGCGAGAACTCGCTGTCGTCGGCGATCGGCGGCGGCGGCGTGTCGTACGAGCGGCGCCAGGTCATGAACTGCTCCTCGCCGAACTCGGCGAGCGTCTGCGCCTTGTCCTTGCCCTGCAGCGCGCCGTAGTGCCGCTCGTTGAGCCGCCAGGAGCGCGCGACCGGGATCCAGTGCCGGTCGCAGGCGGTCAGCGACAGGTTCGCGGTGCGGATGGCGCGCTTGAGCAGCGAGGTGTGGACGACGTCCGGCAGCAGCCCGGCCTCGCGCAGCAGCTCGCCGCCGCGCACCGCCTCCTTCTCGCCCTTGTCGGTGAGGTTCACGTCCACCCAGCCGGTGAACAGGTTCTTGGCGTTCCAGTCGCTCTCTCCGTGGCGGAGGAGGATCAGCTTGTACGGTGCGTCGGCCATGGCTCCGAGCCTAATCGAGCCGGCGGCACCCCACTCCCCGGGCCCGGATTGACGGCAACCGTCAATTCGGTGGCGCGTCGGTGACCCCGCTTCGTAACATCCCCTCATCATCAGCGCCACTTACACCCGGGGGTTCCGCCGTGCCCGTCACCCGCATCGGACGCGCGATACGCGAGACCGTCACCGGGCTGCCACGCGCGTTCTGGTGGCTGTGGACGTCGACGCTCATCAACCGGCTTGGCGGCTTCGTCGCCACCTTCATGGCCCTGTACCTGACGCAGGAGCGCGGCCACTCCGCCTCGTACGCCGGACTGGTCGCCGCCCTCTACGGGCTCGGCGGCGTGATCTCCTCGCTCGGCGGCGGCGTCCTCACCGACCGCCTCGGCCGCCGCCCCACGCTGATGCTCGCCCAGTCCGCCACCGCCGTGACCGTCACCGCGCTCGGCTTCACCACCCACCCCGTGGCCATCCCCGCCGTCGCCTTCGCCGTCGGCATGGCGTCCAACGCCTCCCGGCCCGCGGTGCAGGCGATGATGGCGGACATCGTCCCGCCGGAACACCGGGTGCGGGCCTTCTCGCTCAACTACTGGGCGATCAACCTGGGCTTCGCGATCTCCTCCACCGGCGCCGGCTTCATCGCCGAGTACAGCTACCGGGCCGGCTTCCTCATCGAGGGCGCCATGACCCTCACCTGCGCGATCCTCGTCTTCATCAAGCTTCCCGAGTCCCGGCCGGCACGCCCCGCGGGCGCCGGCGGCGGCCCGGCCGACTCCGTGAGCCTGGGCACGGTGGTGCGCGACGGGCGGTTCATGGGGGTCGTGGGGCTGTCGTTCCTGATCTCGCTCATCTTCATGCAGGCGTACGTCTCGCTGCCCGTGGCGATGGGCGACCAGGGCTTCTCCAGCAAGGACTTCGGGGTCGCCATCGCCGTGAACGGCATCCTGATCGTCGTCCTGCAGATCCCCGTGACCCGGCTCATCGAGAACCGCGACCCGCGGACGCTGCTCGTCGTCTCCTCGCTGCTCGCCGGCTACGGGTTCGGGCTCCACGCCTTCGCCGGGTCGGTCGCCGTGTACGCGCTCGTCATCTGCGTCTGGACCCTCGGCGAGATCGTCAACGCACCGACGCAGACCAGCATGGTCGTCCGCCTCTCCCCCGTGCACGGCCGCGGGCGCTACCAGGGCATGTACACCACGTCCTGGGCCGTAGCCGCGCTCGCCGCCCCGCTGCTGGGCGGGTGGGTCATCGACACCGCCGGGGCGGGCTGGCTGTGGGCGGGCTGCGCGGCGCTGGGCACGGTGGCGGCGGCGGGGTACGCGCTGCTGATGCGCGGGCTGCCGACGGAGGACCCGGCCCCGGCGCAGGGCGGGGAGGGGCCCGAGGACGCGCCCGCGGCGCCGCGGGGCGCGGACCTGCCGCACACGGACAGCGTCAGCTCCTAGCGCTCGGCTCGGCTCTGCTCGGCTCCGCTCGGCTTACTTCCGGGGTAATCGCCTCTGCCCGCGCGCGTTGTGAGGATGGGCGATCTCACCCCGCGTCGGAGGACGCGGGCCAGGACGGGGAGGTCAGCGATGTCCACAGCCACATCTGCGAACACGCGCACGGTGGTCGGGGAACTGCTGCGCAGGATCGGCGAAGGCGACCCCGAGCGCATCGCCGAGCTGTACGCCGAGGAGGGCGACTGGAAGCTCGACTGGCCGGAGGCCGAGCACGGCCGAACCGCCACGCCGTGGATCCGCCACCGGTCCACCCGGGCCGACGCGGCCGCCCACTACCGCGAGCTTGCCGAGCACCACGTGCCGGAGCACGCGGCGACCGGGGTCGAGCGCATCCTCGTCGACGGGGACGACGCGGTCGTGCTGGGCGAGATCCGCCAGACCGCCCGGCCCACGGGACGGGCGTACCGCGCGCGGTTCGCCCTGCACCTCACCGTCGAGGACGGTCTCGTCACCCGGCACCACGTCTACGAGGACAGCCTCGCCGTCGCCCGGGCGTTCGAGACGGAGAACCGGTGAGGCCGACGGCGTCCCGGCCCGTCGGCCCAGGGTCCGGGGAGCACGCGACGCCGTGCCGACCGCACGGGCTTGACTTGAACCAGCGTTGAGGTCGGAGCCTCGGTGGTGGGTCCGGCCCCGGACCCTGTCGTCGGCGCCGCCGTCGGCACAGTCGATGCTCGGCGTCGTCCGAGCGTGTGAACGGAGACCCCATGGCTGAGGCCAACACCGTCCTGGTGACCGGCGCCACGGGCAACGTCGGCAGACATGTGCTGTCCGGCCTGCTGGAGCGTGGCGTCGAGGTGCGGGCGCTGGTCCGCGACCCCGCCACGGCACGGCTCCCGGAAGGCGTCGAGGCGGTCCGCGGCGACCTCACCCGGCCCGAGACCCTGGAGGACGCCGCCGCGGGGGTGGCGTCGGTGTTCCTGCTCTGGCCCGGTTTCGGTGCCGCCGACGCGCCCGCCGCCGTCGACGCGGTCGCCCGGCACGCCCGCCGGATCGTCTACCTCTCCGCGTCGGCCGGGCCCGAAAACCGGCGTCCGGACGGGTTCTGGGGCGAGATCGAGGAACTGGTCGAGCGGACCGGGCTGGAATGGACCTTCCTCCGGGCCGGCGGCTTCGCCGCGAACACGCTCGGCTGGGCGGACCAGATCCGCGACGGGGTGGTGCGCTGGCCGTACGGACAGGCCGGCCGGTCGCTGATCCACGAGGCCGACATCGCCGCGGTCGCCGTGCGTGCGCTGACGGAGGACGGCCACGTCGGCGCGGCGTACACGCTCACCGGTCCGGAGGTGCTGACTCAGGTGGAGCAGGTGGCCGTCATCGGCCGGGCGGTCGGCCGCGACGTGCGGTGGGAGGAGCAGCCGGTCGACGAGGCGCGGGAGCAGCTCCTGGCCGCATGGGGCGACCCGTCCTACGCGGACATGGCGCTGGCCGCCTGGGCGGCGATGGTGGACGACCCGGAATCCGTGACGACCACCGTGCAGGACGTCACCGGCACGCCGGCCCGTACGTTCCACCAGTGGGCCCTCGACCATGCCGCGGACTTCGCGTAGAGCGCGGCGGCGCGGCGGAGTCGAGGATGCGGTCCGCGCGGGCGGGGGCGGGGGTGGCTCGTACGCTGGGCGTATGGCGTTCCGGGAGCGGGCGGGGCAGGGCGGGCGGCCCGTGGGGGCGCCGACCCGCGGGACGACCAACCCCAACCGGCTGCGCCGCATGGACCGCTGGATCGCCGCCGCCCACGGCCCCGCCCTGCGCCGCACCGCCCGCGCCGAGGGCCGGGCCGTCGCCGTCGACCTCGGCTACGGCGCCGCCCCCTGGACCGCCGTCGAGCTGCTGGAGCGGCTCCGTACGGCCTGCCCGCGGGCGGAGGTCGCGGGCGTGGAGATCGACCCGGAGCGGGTCGCGGCGGCGCGCCCGTACGAGCGGGCGGGGCTGACGTTCCTGCGCGGCGGCTTCGAGGTCCCGCTCCCCGGCGGCGCCCGCCCCGCGCTGATCCGGGCGGCGAACGTGCTGCGGCAGTACGGCGAGGAGGAGGTCCCGGCGGCGTGGGCCCGGCTCACCGGGCGGCTCGGCGCGGACGGGCTGCTGGTGGAGGGCACCTGCGACGAGGCGGGGCGGCGGCACGTGTGGGTGGCGCTGGGCCCGGAGGGCCCGCGCACCGTCACCTTCGCCGCCCGCCTCGCGGCCCTCGACGCGCCCTCGGACCTGGCGGAGCGCCTGCCGAAGGCGCTGATCCACCGCAACGTCCCGGGGGAGGCGGTGCACGCGTTCCTCCGCGACTTCGACCGCGCGTGGGCGACGGCGGCGCCGTACGCGCCGCTGGGGGCACGGCAGCGGTGGATCCGCGCGGCGAGCACGCTGTCGGGTGACTGGCCGCTGACGGACGGCCCGGGGCGCTGGCGGCAGGGCGAGCTGACGGTGGCGTGGCGGGCGGTGGCGCCGCACGGGTGGGGCGCGTAGCGCCCGCCGCGGGCCCGGCGGGTACGGCGCGACCCGGCGGGCGGGGCGG
>NZ_BAAAPF010000167.1:0-15734 GCF_039531005.1 Streptomyces synnematoformans | reverse complement strand
CCCCGGCCGCTGCCCGCGCCTCCTCGCCGCGCTGCTCGACCGGACCGACCCCACGTACCGGGATATCTCCGGCGAGTTGGCAATATCACAGGGAAGCCTCGGCCCTGTCCGTAGCCATTGCCTGACCGCGCTGCGCAGAATGCTCACGGCGGAGGTTGCGCCGGGTGAAGTGCGGGGAAACACGCGGTAGGCCGCAGGTTTTGCGGCCTGTCCACTGGGTGCACAAGGGAGGCGGGCGCGGCATGGGCAAGAGTGTGACGATTACGCCGGCGACGAACGACGACGCCGAGCAGGTCCTGAAGCTCCAGTACCTCTGCTACCAGGCCGAGGCCGCGCTCTACGGCGACTACCGCATACCCCCGCTCACCGAGACCCTCGACGAGCTGCGCGCGGAGTTCGACCGCGGCGCCGCCGTCGTCGCCCGCCTCGGCGACGAGGTCGTCGGTGCCGTGCGCGGCGCGGTCGGGGAGAACGGCACCGCCGTCATCGGCCGGCTCATCGTGCACCCCCGGCTGCAGGGCCACGGGCTCGGCGCCCGGCTGCTGCTCGCCATGGAGGTCCGGCTCGCGGAGGGCGGGGCGCCGGTCAAGCGGTTCCAGCTGTTCACCGGGCACCGCAGCGAGGCGAACCTCCGGCTGTACCGGCGGCTGGGCTACGAGCCGGTGGGCACGGAGAAGGTCAGCGCGAGGCTGAGCCTGGTCACTCTGGAGAAGGCTTCGCAGAATCCCGCTCCGCCGGCCGTCTCCTCAGCCACCACAGCCCGATGACCGGCAGGATGACGGGCAGGAAGAGGTAGCCGCGGCCGTAGTCGGACCACACGGTCTGGTCCGGGAACTCGGACGGCTGCACCTCGGTCCAGGTGCCGATCGCAAGCACGCCGACCAGCTCGGCGGTGATGCACACCAGGGCGAGCCGGCGCGCCGTCTCGCCGCCGCGGGCGAGGGCGACGGTGATGAAGACGTAGACGACGGCGGCCAGCGCGGACAGCAGGTACGCGAGCGGCGCCTCGTCGAACTGCGTGCTCAGCTGGTAGACCGCCCGGGAGGTGGCGCCCACGGCGAACACGCCGTACAGCGTGAGGATCAGCCGCCCGGGCCCGCCGGACAGGCGCGTACGCGGCTCCCCGGCCGCCGGCTGCCGCTCAGCCACCGGTGCCCACCCAGATGTCGTACAGCCGCACCTGCAGCACGGCCAGGACGAACCCCCCGACGGCCACCGTCGCCGAGCCCCAGCGGCTGCGCTCCGACAGCGACAGCACCCCGACCGCCGGCACCGCGAACCCGGCGGCCAGCAGGTAGGCGACGAACACCGCCGTGCCCTCGTCCGGGTCCTCGCCGCCGCCGAGCCGCACCAGGCCGACCACCACCTGGGCCAGCGCGAGCACCGTCACCACGGCCATGCCGCCGAAGTGCCAGTCCTTCGTGGGCTCGTCCTTGACGGCGGCGTACCCGCACCAGGCCGCGAGAGCGAGCGCGGCCAGCGCGACCACGATCGTCAAGGGGGTGAACATGACTCGACCTTACTGCGTCCCGCCGGGCCCTCCGACCGGGGTCCCGGCACCGTCCGTGCGCTTCCGGCCGCGCCGGCCGCACCGTGGCGTCGGCCACAGCGCACACCCCGCCCCGACCCGCAGGACCACCCGGACCGGCACCGTATCCGCGCAGGTCAGGGCGGTGTACGGGGCGCGGGCCGCGGCCCGTACGTGGCTGTCCGCACCGCGGACGGCGGCGCCGGTTCCCGCCGGCCGTCTGTTTTACTGGCCAGCATGACCACGACGAGCAGCCGCACCCGTGCGACCGAGGCGAGGAACATGACGCCCGGTGCTCGCCGCATGTGTCGAATGCACCGCTGAGGGCCCCACCATGAGACTCGCGCCCCGAAGCGAGTCCGCGGGCCGCTCCGCCGCCGTGCCCCGCACGGCCGCGCCCGAGAGCCGAGCCCGCGTGCCCTGAGGCCGCGCCGCGCCCCCCGCGCGCACGCCGCCCGGAGCAACCACCCCGGACCCCCTCCGGACACCACCCCAGCCACCGAACCAGCGCGCTCCACCGGGGCGCGCCCGTGCCCGCCCGCACGCCCGGGCGGACACCCGAGAGCGATGGAACCCACGTGATCACAGTTACGGACCTGACGAAGGTCTACCGCTCCCGCGGCCGCGAGACCGCCGCGCTCGACGGCGTCGACCTGCGCGTACGCGAGGGCGAGGTCTTCGGCGTCGTCGGCCGCAGCGGCGCCGGCAAGTCCACCCTCATCCGCTGCATCAACCTCCTGGAGCGCCCCGACTCCGGCACCGTCACCGTCGCCGGCCAGGACCTCACGGCCCTGAGCGGCCGCGAGCTGCGCGCCGCCCGCACCCGGATCGGGATGATCTTCCAGCACTTCAACCTGCTCAGCGCCCGCACCGTGCAGGACAACGTCGAACTGCCGCTGGAGATCCTGGGCCTGTCCGGCCAGGAGCGCGCCCGCAAGGCGCTCGACCTCCTCGACCTCGTCGGCCTCGCCGACCGCGCCAAGGCGTACCCGGCGCAGCTGTCCGGCGGCCAGAAGCAGCGCGTCGGCATCGCCCGCGCGCTGGCCGGCGACCCGCAGGTGCTGCTCTCCGACGAGGCCACCTCCGCGCTCGACCCCGAGACCACCCGCTCCGTGCTGGAGCTGCTGCGCGAACTCAACCGCGAACTGGGCCTGACCGTCCTGCTCATCACCCACGAGATGGACGTCGTCAAGGCCGTGTGCGACTCCGCCGCCCTGATGCGCTCCGGCCGCATCACCGAGTCCGGCACCCTCGACGAGCTGCTGGCCACGCCCGGCTCGGAGATCGCCGCCCAGCTCTTCCCCGTCGGCGGCGAGTCCGACGGCCCCGCGAGCACCGTGGTCGACATCACCTTCCACGGCGGCACGGCGAGCCGCCCGGTGATCTCCCACCTGTCCCGCACGTACAACCTCGACGTGTCGATCCTCGGCGCCGCCATGGACACCGTCGGCGGCCGGCAGGTCGGCCGGATGCGCATCGAGCTGCCCGGCCCGTACGAGGAGAACATCGTCCCCCTGGGCTTCCTGCGCGAGCAGGGCCTGCAGATCGACCCGGTCGGTGCCGGCGCCGACCGGGTCGGTGCCGGCGCCGCCGGCCTGTCCACCCTGGAGAGTGCCAAGTGAGCTGGACCGAGATACGCCCCGAGCTGCTGACCGGGCTCTGGGAGACGCTGGCCATGGTCGGCTGGGCGGCGCTCGTCGCCGTCGTCCTGGGCACCCCGCTCGGCGTGCTGCTGGTCCTCACCGACCGCGGCCGCCCGCTGGAGAACGTCCTCGTCAACCGGATCGTCGGACTCGTCGTGAACATCGGCCGCTCGCTGCCGTTCATCATCCTGATGCTGGCGCTGACCGCCTTCACCCGCTCCCTGGTCGGCACGTCCATCGGCCTCAAGGGCGCCATCGTGCCGCTGGCCGTCAGCGCCGTCCCCTTCTTCGCCCGGCTCGTCGAGACCGCGGTCCGCGAGGTCGACGCCGGCCTGGCCGAGGCCGTGCAGGCCATGGGCGGCAGCACCTGGACCGTGGTCGTCAAGGCGCTGCTGCCGCAGGCGCTGCCGTCCCTGGTCGCGGGCCTGACCACCACCGTCATCGCCCTCGTCGGCTACTCCGCGATGGCCGGCGCGGTCGGCGGCGGCGGCCTCGGCGACGTCGCCATCCGCTACGGCTACCAGCGCTACGAGGGCGGCGTCATGCTCGTCACCGTCGTGGTGCTCGTCGTCCTCGTCAACGTCGTCCAGCTCGTCGGCGACTTCTTCGTCCGCACCCTGAGCGACCGCAGCGCCCGCGGCGCCGCCTGGCTGCGCATCTCCCGCCCCGCCCGGGCGGGCGTCGCCGCGGTCGCCGGCGTCGCGCTCGTCGGCACGCTCACCGCCGGCACCATCGGGCTGACCTCCGACGGCGGCGACGGCGGCGCGAACACCGTCACCGTGGCCGCGACGCCCGTGCCGCACGGCGAGATCCTGGACTTCGTCAGGGACAACCTCGCCGAGGACGCCGGGATCGACCTGCGGGTCCGCGAGTTCACCGACTACGTCAAGCCCAACGAGGCGGTCGCCACCGGCGAGGTCGACGCCAACTTCTTCCAGCACACCCCGTTCCTCGACGACTACAACGACAAGAACGGCACCGACATCGTCCCCACCGTCGGCGTGCTCGTCGAACCGCTGGGCCTGTACTCGAACGAGACCGACGACGTCTCCGGCCTCGGCGCCGGCGACACCGTCGCCGTACCGAACGACACCACCAACGAGGGGCGCGCCCTGCACCTCCTCGCCGCCGAGGGCCTCATCGAGCTGAAGGACGGCACCGGCCTGAACGCCACCCCGGGCGACATCGCCGACGACCGCGGCCTGGAGATCCAGGAGCTGGAGGCGGCCCAGACGCCGCGGGCGCTCCAGGACGTCGACGCCGCCGTCGTCAACGGCAACTACGCCATCGACTCCGGCCTCGACCCGCGCACCGACGCCGTCGCGCTGGAGAAGGCCGAGGGCAACCCGTACGTCAACATCCTCGCCGTCCGCTCCGGCGACGCGGACGACCCGGAGATCAGGAAGCTCGGCGAGCTGCTGAACTCCCCGGAGACCAAGGCGTTCCTGGAGAAGGAGTTCCCCTCGTCGGTACCGGTGTTCGGCCCCGTGGGCTGAGCCGTGGCATATCCGCCCGCGGATGCTGCATGCTGTCCGGGTCAGCTCGTCATCGGTCCACGCACTCGGAGAAGCGCATGTCATCCACCTTCCCGGACGTCTCCCTCAGCACGGACCGGCTGGTGCTCCGCCCGTTCGACGAGGAGGACGTGCCGGCGCTGACCGAGATGATGAACGACGAGGCCGTCACGGCGTGGACACAGGTGCCGCACCCGTACACGCGGGACGACGCCCGCGACTGGGTGAGGCGCGTCGCCCCGGCCGAGCGCACCGGCGGCCGGGGCATCGTCTTCGCGGTGTCGGAGTTCCTCACCCAGCGTCTCGTCGGCATCGTCCACCTGCGGCGGACCGACTGGCGCACGCTGGCCTCCGAGGTCAGGTTCATCGTCGCCCCCTGGGCGCGCGGCGAGGGGTACGCCGCCGAGTCCGTGCTCGTCGTCGCGCGCTGGCTCTTCGACGTGCAGAAGTTCGAGCGCCTGGAACTGCGCACCGCCGCGGACAACACCGCGGCGCAGCAGGTCGCGCAGAAGGTCGGCGGCATCAGCGAGGGCGTCCTGCGCAACGCCTGGATAGCGCGCACCCGCACCGAGGACGGCGGCTGGACGGACATCCGCACCGACCTGATCGTCTGGAGCCTGCTGCCGGAGGACCTGGACGCGGACGGCGGGAGTAGTGTGCTCTGACGCTCCCTTACCTCCGGCGTGCGTACGCGCGCACGTGCGTGCCCCGGCGGTCCGGGAGCGGGCGCCGGCCCTCCGGCGCGCCCGCGGCCGACGACCAGGAGAGAAGTGAGCGATGGCGGACCGCGTCACCGTGATCGGGTGGGACGGTTCTCCGCTGACCGAGGCGGCGCGCGCCGCGCTCGGCGCGGCCAGCCTGGTGGCCGGGGCGGCGCACCACCTCGCCCTGCCCGAGGTGCCGCCGGGCGCCGAGCGCATCCGGCTGGGCAGCGTGGGCCTCGCGGCCCGCAGGATCGCCCGGCACCGCGGCACGGCGGTGGTCCTCGCCGACGGCGACCCGGGCTTCTTCGGCGTCGTACGTACCCTGCGCGCCCCCGAGCACGGCCTGGAGGTCGAGGTGCTGCCGGCGGTCTCGTCCGTCGCCGCCGCCTTCGCCCGCGCCGGGATGCCCTGGGACGACGCGCAGGTCGTCGTCGCGCACGAGCGCAACCTGCGCCGGGCCGTGAACGTCTGCCGCGCGCACCCCAAGGTCGCTGTCCTCACCTCGCCCGGCGCCGGCCCCGCCGAACTCGCCCTGCTGCTGCGGGACGTCCACCGCACGTTCGTCATCTGCGAGGAGCTGGGCGGGCCGCAGGAGCGGGTGACGGTGCTCACGTCGGACAAGGTGGCGGAGCACGTGTGGCGGGACCCGAACGTGACGCTGGTGATCGGCGGCGGCTTCGCGACCGGAGCCGGCGCGGTGTCCGGCTCCGGGGCCCCCGCGGGCGCCGCCGACGGCGGCAGCCCGGCGCACTGGCACAGCATCTCCACCCACGCCGCCAGGTGCGCGGCGGCGTCCGGGGCGCCGTCCCCGGCCGCACCCGCCGCCCCAGGCGTCCAGGACGCCCGGATCTCGATCTTCGTCGCCGTGCTGCGCTCCGCGAGCCCGCCGAAGTGGTGCGAGGACGCGCGCGTGACGGTGCCGCTCGGCTCGCCGTAGCCGACGCCGCGGGTGTCGAGCGCGCCGGTCAGCCAGGACCAGCACACCTCCGGCAGCAGCGGGTCCGCGGCCATCTCCGGCTCCAGCTCCGCCTGCAGCAGGGTGACGAAGCGGAACGTACCGCGCCAGGTGTCCTGCCCGTCCGGGTCGTGCAGCAGCACCAGCCGGCCGTCGGCGGGCTCGGCGTCCGCCTCCGCCTCCGCCCCGACCTCCGCCTCCAGCGCGTACGCGAACGGGGCGATGCCCCGCGGCGCGCGCGTCGCGCGCAGCGCCGCCTCGGGGCGGACCGCCGCCGCCTCCAGCGCCTCGACGGCCCGCCGGAACGGCGGTGGCAGGGCCCCGCCCGCCTCCTGGCCGTCCGGGCGTCCATCGGGTTCGTCGACGAGGTGTCCAGGAGCCGCAACCATGCCCGGAAGACTAGGGGGCGCGGCACACAGAAGCGTTGCGGGACACCCGGGTGGCCGGATCTCGACCCCTACGCACGTGCGAGGATGCAGGGGTGAGTGCCGACAGCGCCCCGCGCCCCTCCGCCACGTCCGTCCCCGGCGCCGCCCCGGCGGCCGCGGCGGCACCCCCCGCCGGCCCGGCCGCCGACTCCGCGTTCCTGCGCGCGTGCCGGCGCGAGCCCGTGCCGCACACCCCCGTGTGGTTCATGCGCCAGGCGGGCCGCTCGCTGCCCGAGTACCGGCGGCTGCGCGAGGGCATCGGCATGCTCGACTCGTGCCGGCGGCCCGACCTCGTCACCGAGATCACGCTGCAGCCCGTACGCCGGCACGGCGTGGACGCCGCCATCTTCTTCAGCGACATCGTCGTGCCCCTCAAGGCCATCGGCGTCGACCTCGACATCAAGCCGGGCGTCGGCCCCGTCGTCGCCCAGCCGATCCGCAGCCGCGCGGACCTCGCGCAGCTGCGCCCGCTGGAGCCCGGCGACGTGCCGTACGTGACCGAGGCCGTGGGCGCGCTCACGGCCGAGCTGGGCGCGACGCCGCTGATCGGCTTCGCCGGGGCGCCGTTCACGCTCGCCAGCTACCTGGTCGAGGGCGGCCCGTCGCGCAACCACGAGCACACCAAGGCGATGATGTACGGCGCGCCGGAGCTGTGGGCCGAGCTGGTCGGCCGGCTCGCCGGCATCACGGCGGCGTTCCTGCGGGTGCAGATCGAGGCCGGCGCCGCCGCCGTGCAGCTCTTCGACTCCTGGGCGGGCGCGCTGGCCCCCGCCGACTACCGGCGCGCGGTCCTGCCCGCCTCGGCGGAGGTCTTCGCGGCGGTCGCCGAGTACGGCGTGCCGCGCATCCACTTCGGCGTCGGCACCGGCGAGCTGCTGACCGCGATGGGCGAGGCCGGCGCCGACGTCGTCGGCGTCGACTGGCGGGTGCCGCTGGACGAGGCCGCGCGCCGCGTCGGCCCCGGCAGGGCGCTGCAGGGCAACCTCGACCCGGCGGCGCTGTTCGCGCCGCCGGCGGCGACGGCGGCCAAGGCCGACGAGGTGCTGGCCGCGGCCGCGGGGCTGCCGGGGCACGTGTTCAACCTCGGCCACGGCGTGCTGCCGACGACCGACCCGGACGCGCTGACGCGCCTCGTGGAGCACGTGCACGAGTCCTCGGCCCGCTGACGCCGCCGGCCCCGCGGCGCCCGCGGCCGCGGCCGCCCAACTCCCCCTATCACGGCGGCGTTCGGAAAGACAGGGCTGGCGCCGCGTGCCCCCGGTCGCGTAGAACACCGCCATGTGGGTGTGCTTCGCGCTCGTCGCCTGGGCGGCCGCGCTGCTGACGTGCGGGCGCCTGGTCCTCGTCGGTTCCGTCGCCGCGGCACAGCCGGAGCCCGCGCCGGCGCAGGTCCGCGGGGCGCCTGAGCTGACCCTGTACGAGGCGGCCTTCCTCGCCGGCGGTCCGCACCGGGTCGTGGACGTCACCCTCGTGGCGCTGGCGCGGGAGCGGCGGCTGCTGCTCGCGCACACCGGCTGGGCCACCGTCGTGGACCCGCAGGGACGCGACCCCGTCGAGCGCGCCGTGATCGCCGCCGCCGGGGAAGGGGGCCAGAACACCATTCCGGCCATCCGCGCCGCCGCCTGCTCCGCCGAGGCCGTGCGGGACCTGGACGACGGCCTCGCCGCGGCGGGGCTCGCGGTCCCCCGGCCGATACGGTCCGCCGTCCGCGCCGCGGTGCGGCAGGTACGGGGCGCGGGGCTGGTGGTCCTCGGCGCCGGCACCGCCGCGCTGGCGCTGCGGGCGCCGGAGCAGGAGCCGATCGCGGGCTGGTTCGTCCTGCCGCTGATACTGGTCTGCGGCTGTCTGGCGATAGCGCGGCTGGAGGTCGGCGAGTACACCCGCTGGGCCACGCCCGACGGCCGCGGGCTGCTCGCCACCGTCGACGCCGGGGACTCGCTGCTGACCGGGCTCGCCGTGCACGGCCCCGCCGCGCTCCCCGACCCCGATATGCGGGCCGCGCTCGCGCGCTAGCGGCCGGCCGCGCCGCGACACCCCCCGCCGGGGTGCTTTACATCGGCAACTCGGCCAAGAATTATCACTTTTACCCTCATTCTTCCCCGTGGACGTGCCGCCCCGCGCGGACGTTCCGCGCCTTGCCTTGCCTTGCCACGCCTTGCCACGCCTTGCCACGCCTCGCGCCGCAGCAGAAGGGCCCTTCGTGAGAGCAGCAGTGCTGTACGGAATCCTCGGTTCGCTCGCTCTCACCGGCCTCGCCGCGGCCCCCGCCGCGTACGCCGCCCGGACGGGGACCCCCGTCCCCGTGGCGCAGGCCGCCGAGGGGCCCGAGGCCCGCGGCACCGCCGTCGCCGCCGCCCGCGCCGCCGAGGCCGGCGTCGACTTCGGCACCTGCCCGGCCGCGGAGGGGCTGCCGGCGCCCGTCGAGTGCGGCACCGTCGCCGTCCCGCTGGACTACGCCCGCCCCGACGGCCGGCAGCTCAAGCTCACCGTCAGCCGCATCGGCGCCACCGGCCCGCGTGCCGAGCGGCAGGGCGGGCTCGTCTTCAACCCCGGCGGCCCCGGCGGCTCCGGCATGTACTTCCCGCTGCTCAGCCGGTCCCCCCGGTGGCAGGGGCTGGCCGAGGTGTACGACTTCGTCGGCTACGCCCCGCGCGGCGTCGGCCGCTCCGGCGCACTGTCCTGCCAGGACCCCGAGCAGTTCGTGCAGGCGCCGTCGAACACCTCCCCGCACCCCTCGGAGCGCGAGAAGAAGGCCCGTATCGCCCAGGCGCGCGCGTACGCCGACGGCTGCGCGGAGAACGCGGGACTGCGGCACTACACGTCCCTCAACAACGCCCGCGACCTCGACGTGCTGCGCGCCGCCCTCGGCGAACGCAGGCTCACCTACCTCGGCGCCTCCTACGGCACCTACTTCGGCAGCCTGTACGCCGCGCTCTTCCCCGACCGGGTGCGCCGCATGGTCTTCGACAGCCCGGTCGACCCCGACCCCCGGCAGATCTGGTACGGCAACAACCTGCGCCAGTCCGCCGCGTTCGAGGAGCGCTGGGCCGACTGGCAGCGCTGGGTCGCCCGGCACGACGACGTCTACCACCTGGGCGACAGCCGGTGGCAGGTGGCGGCGGCGTACCGGCGGGCCCGCCTGATGATCGAGAAGGAGCCCGCCGGCGACCGGGTCGGCACCGCCCAGCTGCAGGCGGCGTTCCTGCAGGCGGCGTACTCCGACGACTACTGGGCGCCCGCCGCCACCGCGCTCGCGGACTACCTGGCGGGCAGGCCCGGGACGCTCGTCGACTTCGCCGCCGACGACCCGGAGGACAACGCCGCGGAGGAGAACGGCAACGCCGTCTACACCGCCGTCGAGTGCAACGACGCGCCCTGGCCCACCGACTGGGAGACCTGGGACCGCGACAACAGCCGCCTCGCGCACGTCGCGCCGTTCGAGACGTGGCAGAACGCCTGGATGAACCTGCCGTGTGCGTTCTGGCCCGCGCCGCGCCAGCAACCCCTCGACGTCCGCACCGACGCCGGCGAGCTGCCGCCGGTCCTCCTCCTCGCCGCCGAGCGCGACGCGGCCACGCCGTACGAGGGGGCGAGGGAACTCGCGCGCCGGCTGGGCGGCTCGGCGGACCTGGTCACGGAGAAGGACGCCGGGTCGCACGGGCTGGCCGGCGGGGAAAACGACTGCGTCACCAAGCACGTCGACACGTACCTGCGCACCGGGCGCGCACCCGGCGACGTGACCTGCGCGCCGCGCCCGGAGCCGAAGGCGGAGCGGAGCGGGCAGCGGTCCGCGGCGGGCGGGCCGGCGGGCGGCTGAGCGGCGGCACGCCCCCGGGGGCGCGGCGGGCCCCGGGGCTCCGGGCCGCGAGCGGCGTCAGGCCAGCGAGGCCACCAGCTCGGCGACGGGCTTGCGGCGGCCGGTGTAGAACGGCACCTCCTCGCGGACGTGCAGCCGCGCCTCGGACCCGCGCAGGTGCCGCATCAGGTCCACGATGCGGTACAGCTCGTCGGCCTCGAAGGCGAGGATCCACTCGTAGTCGCCGAGGGAGAACGCCGGCACCGTGTTCGCGCGCACGTCCGGGAAGCCGCGGGCCATCTTGCCGTGGTCGGCGAGCATGCGGCGGCGGTCCTCGTCGGGCAGCAGGTACCAGTCGTAGGAGCGGACGAACGGGTACACGCTGACGTACGCGCGCGGGGTCTCGTCCGCCAGGAACGCCGGGATGTGCGACTTGTTGAACTCGGCGGGGCGGTGCAGCGCCATGTTCGACCAGACCGGTGCGAGGGCACGGCCGAGCCGGGTGCGGCGGAAGCGGTTGTACGCCTCCTGCAGCGCGTCCGCGGACTCCGCGTGCCACCAGATCATGACGTCGGCGTCGGCGCGCAGGCCCGACACGTCGTACGTGCCGCGCACGACGACGTCCTTCGCGGCCAGCTGCTCGAACAGCTCGGTCACCTCGTCCGCGTAGCCGGCGCGGTCCTCGGGGAGGGTGTCGCGCAGCCGGAACACCGACCAGAGGGTGTAGCGGATGACCTCGTTGAGGTCCCGGGCCTTCTTGCCGGCGTTCGCGGAGCGGGCGGGAGCTGCGCCGGGGGAGGCCGCCGGAGGGGTTGCGTCACTCATGCGGCCATTGTCCCAGGGCGCCCCAGCACCTCGTCGGCGGCCCGGTGCGCGCTCGCGACGCAGGCGGGAACGCCCACGCCATCGTACAGCGCACCGCACACCGCCAGCCCGGCGGGCAGGGCGCCGCGGATCCGCGCGACGCGGGCGTCGTGCCCGACCTCGTACTGCGGGAGGGCGCCCCGCCACCGGCTGACGCGGCTGGCGACGGGGCGGGCGGCGAGTCCGGTGGCGGCGCGGAGGTCGTCGAGGGAGGCGGTGACGAGGTCGGCGTCGTCACGTTCGAGGGTCTTCTCGTCGTCGACGCGGCCGACGGAGGTGCGCAGCAGGAACAGGTCGTCGTCGCCGGTCCAGCGCCACTTGGCGGAGGAGAACGTCGACGCCTTGATGGTCCGCCCGTCGACCGGCGGCACGAGGAAGCCGGTGCCGGCCGGCAGCTGCGCCGCCGCCTCCCGGCGGGGGAGGGCGAGGGTGACGAGGGCCATGGACGCGTACCGCACGCCGTCGAACTCGGCGGCGGCGCGCGGCGCGGGCCGCCGCAGCAGCCGTGCGCCGGGCACCGCGGGCACGGCGAGCACGACGGCGTCGGCGACGTAGAAGCGCCCCCCGGCGACAACCCGCCACCGCGCACGCCCCGGCTCCCGGGCCGGAGCGGGGCGGGGTAGCCCCTCGCCGGGTTGCGGTGCGGCGGCCTCGCCGCCGGCGGCGGGGTCCGAGGGCGGAGCCCCCGCCTGGGTCCCGGGGCGGAGCCCCGGGGTTGGGGAAGTGGGGGCACCGCCCACGCCCTCAAGGGCGTAGGGGGAGGGGTCGGGGGCAGCCTCCACGCGCTCCAGCGACGCGACCTCCGCACCGAGCACGATCTCACCGCCCCCCGCCCGCACCGCGTCGGCCACCGCCGCCGGCAGCCTCCCGACACCCCCCTCGATGCCCATGAACACCGGCGTCTCCGCCCCGCCCGCGGCGGCAGCCGCCGCCGCACCGCGGGCCTGCACCGCCCGCGCCGCGCCCAGCAGCGTGCCCTCCTCCCGCAGCGCCGCGAACAGCTGCGGCACCGCGGAGCGCATCGACAGCCGGTACGCGTCCCCCGCGTACACCCCGCCCAGCAGCGGCTCCACCAGCCGGTCCGTGACCTCCGCGCCCAGCCGCTCCGCGACGTACGCGCCGATCGCCACGTCCTCGCCCGGCTCCGCCGGCGGCAGCTCCGCCTCCCGGCCGGCCCGCGCCAGGCCCGCCGGCGACAGCACCTCGGCCGCCGCCAGCCGGTCCAGGTCGCCGGGGACGCCCATCACGTGGCCGCCGGGCAGCGGGCGCAGCCGCCCGCGGGTCCACAGCGCGGCCCCGGCCGCCGCCGCCGGCTGCCCGGCCGCGCCTCGCCCCGGCCCCGCATCAGCAGCAGCACGAACGGATCCGCGTCCAGCAGCCGCGCCACGTGGTAGCTCAGCGCCGCCGTGTGCACGCAGTGGTCCCACTCCCCGCAGCCGCACTCCGGCTGCAGGTCCCCGATGCCGGGCAGCAGCGCCACCCCGGCCGCCGCCGCGTCCTCGTCCAGCTCCGGCGGCATGTCCCGGTCCAGCAGCGCGGCGATGTGGCCGGCGCGGTCGGCGATGGTGTCCAGCAGCCGCTCCCAGTCGGCGTCGTCGAGCTGCTGCACGAGCACGTCCGTGCGGTACGGCGTCCGGTCCGCGCCCAGCACCTGCGCCGTGATCCGCCCCGGCCGCACCGCCACGGCCCCCACCGCGCCCGCGCGCGCCCGCCCCCGGCCGCGCCGCAGCAGCGTGCCGTCCAGCACCGTGTCCTCCAGCGCCTTCAGCCACGCCCGGCCCCACCAGGTGCGGGCGAACCCGCCGCCCCGGCTGGGCGGCAGCGCCTCGAAGGTCAGCTCCTCCGGCTCCGCCATCACGCGCCCCCTTCCGGCCCGGCCAGCCGGACCAGCTCCGCCAGCTGCTCGTCGGACAGTTCGGTGATCGCGGCCTCGCCGCCGCCCAGGACGGCGTCCGCGAGGCCCTGCTTGCGCTGCAGCATCTGTGCGATGCGGTCCTCGATCGTGCCCTCGGCGACGAGCCGGTGCACCTGCACGGGCTGCGTCTGCCCGATGCGGTACGCGCGGTCGGTGGCCTGGGCCTCGACGGCCGGGTTCCACCAGCGGTCGTAGTGCACGACGTGCCCGGCGCGGGTCAGGTTCAGGCCGGTGCCCGCGGCCCGGAGCGAGAGCAGGAAGACCGGCGGGGGCTCGTCCGGCGGGCAGTCCTGGAAACGCCGCACCATCGCTTCGCGCTCCGGCACCGGCGTGCCGCCGTGCAGCAGCTGGGCGGGGACGCCGCGGGCCGCGAGATGCGTCTGGAGCAGCCGGGCCATCTGCACGTACTGGGTGAAGACCAGCACGCCGCCGCCCTCGGCGAGGATCACCTCCAGCAGCTCGTCGAGGAGTTCGAGCTTTCCCGAACGGCCGGCGATGCGCGGGTCGGCCTCCTTGAGGTAGTGCGCGGGGTGGTTGCAGATCTGCTTCAGCGCGGTCATCAGCTTCATGATCAGCCCGCGTCTGGCCATGTCGTCCGCGTCCGCGAGCGCGGCCAGCGTCTCGCGCACCACCGCCTCGTACAGCCCGGCCTGTTCGGCCGTCAGCGCCACCGCCCGGTCGGTCTCGGTCTTGCGCGGCAGCTCCGGCGCGATGCCCGGGTCGGACTTGCGGCGGCGCAGCAGGAAGGGGCGGACGAGGCGGGCGAGCCGCTCGGCGCCGTCGCCCCCGCCCGCCTGCCCTGCTTCGGCCCCTGCCGACTCGGCCGCGTCCGCGTAGCGCGTACGGAACCGCCGCAGCGGGCCGAGCAGCCCCGGCGTCGTCCAGTCGAGGATCGCCCACAGCTCGGAGAGGTTGTTCTCCACCGGCGTGCCGGTCAGCGCGACGCGCGCCCGGGACGGGAGGGTGCGCAGCGCCTTCGCGGTCGCGGAGTAGGGGTTCTTGACGTGCTGCGCCTCGTCGGCGACGACGAGCGACCAGCCCGCCGCCGCCAGCCGCCCGGCGTCCAGCCGCATCGTCCCGTACGTCGTGAGCACGAACTCGCCGTCCGCCAGGGCGTCCAGCGACCGGCCGGCGCCGTGGAAGCGGCGCACGGGCGTGCCGGGCGCGAAGCGTTCGATCTCCCGCTGCCAGTTGCCGAGGAGCGACGCCGGGCAGACCACCAGCGTCGGGCCCGCGGTCTCCGCCTGCTCCTGCCGGTCGAGGTGCAGGGCGATGAGCGTGACGGTCTTGCCCAGGCCCATGTCGTCGGCGAGGCAGCCGCCGAGGCCGAGGGAGGTCATGCGGCGCAGCCAGCCCAGTCCGCGCAGCTGGTAGTCGCGCAGGGTGGCGGCGAGCGCCGCGGGCGGGGCCGCCGGCCCGCTCTGCCGCTCCGGGTCGGCGATGCGCTCGCGCAGCGCGTCGAGCCAGCCGCTCGCGGCGACCTCGACGCGCCCGCCGGGCGCCGCCGGATCGTCGATCTCGCCGGTGAGCGCGGCGCCGAGGGCGTCGACGGGGGTCAGCTCGGCGTCCTTGCGGTCGAGCGCGCGGCGTACGGACTCGGGGTCGACCAGCACCCAGCGGTCGCGCAGCCGCACCACCGGGCGGGCGGCCTCGGCGAGCCGGTCCAGCTCGGCGCGGGTCAGCTCCACGTCGCCGACCGCGTGGCGCCAGCCGAACGCGACGAGGGCGTCGGCGGACAGGTAGGAGGGGCCGGCGTGCCGGCCGGCCGGGTCGTCGGCGGGGCCGACGACGGCGCGGGCGGTGAGGTGGCGGGTCAGGTCGCGGGGCCAGTGGATCTCGACGCCGGCCGTGGCCAGGTCGCGGGCGGCGGGGCCGAGCAGGGCGGCGAGGTCGTCGTCGTCCAGGTCGACGGCGTCCGGCACGGCGGCCGAGAGCAGCGGGGTGAGCGCGTCCCAGGCGTGGGCGGCCCGGCGCAGGGTGAGCAGTGCCTGCATGCGGGCGCCCGCGCCGAAGTGCGCGGCCGTGCCGGCCCACACGTCGGCGGCGTCGGCGACGAGCGCGGTGTCGGCGACGCCGTGCAGCTGGACGGCGGCGCGGAAGGTGGGCCGGGCACCGGTGGCGTCCATCTCGACGCGCAGCGAGACCCGCACGACCACGTCGTGCCCGGCGGCCACGTCGTCGGCCCACGCGCGCTGCTCGGGGACGTGCCGCGGCTCGGGCGCGGCGGACGCCCGGCCGTCGGCGGCGTGCGCGGCGGCGGGGGAGCGGGGGAGGCCGTCGGCGACGGCGTCGAGGAAGGCGCCCAGCAGCGCTTCGGGCTCGGGCAGGAGGACGGCGTCGTCCGCGCCGGGCACGCCGCCGCCGGCCGCGTCCGGACCGTACGGGCC
>NZ_BAAAPF010000166.1:0-15826 GCF_039531005.1 Streptomyces synnematoformans | reverse complement strand
CGACGAGACGCCGGGGACGATCTCCACCGCCAGCCCCACGCGCCCGCCGCCGCCGGGCCCGGGCCCGGCGCCCGCCCGTTCACGCTGCTGGCGACCGGCGACGTCATCCCGTACCCGTCGATCATGCGGCAGGCGGCCGCGGACGCCGGGGGAGAGGGCCACGACTTCCGGCCCGTGTTCGGCGCCGTCGCGCCCGCCGTCGCCGCCGCGGACCTTGCGCTGTGCCATCTGGAGACCCCGCTCGGGCCGCCGGAGGGCCCCTTCACCGGCTACCCGGTCTTCCAGTCCCCGCCCGGCCTGGCCGCCGCCCTGCGCGACGCCGGCTACGACGGCTGCTCCACCGCCTCCAACCACGCGCTCGACGCCGGCACCGCCGGCGTCCGGCGCACCCTGGACGCCCTCGACGGCGCCGGCCTGCACTACGCCGGCACCGCCCGTACCCGCGCCGAGTCCGCCCGGCCCGCCGTGCTCCGCGCCGGCGGCGCCCGGGTCGCCCACCTCTCGTACACCTACGGCAGCAACGCCGCCGTGCCCGCCGACGCCCCCTGGTCGCTGGGCCTGCTCGACCCCCGCCGGGTCGTCGCCGACGCGCGCGCCGCGCGGCGGGCCGGGGCCGACGTGGTCGTCCTCAGCGTGCACTGGGGCACCGAGTGGCGGCAGGAGCCGGACGCCGCCCAGCGGCGGCTCGCCGACCGGCTGACCCGCTCGCGCAGCGGCGGCCGCAAGGACATCGACCTGATCATCGGCACCCACAACCACGTGCCGCAGCCGTACGAGAAGGTCAACGGCACCTGGGTCGTCTACGGCCTCGGCGACCAGGTCGCCAGCTTCATCCCGTCGATGTACCGCGGCAACGAGGGCTCCGCGGCGCGCTTCACCTTCACCCCCGGGCGCGACGGCTGGCGGGTGACCCGGGCACGGTTCCTGGTCCACCACGCGGAGACCGGGCCGCCGTTCCGGGTGGTGCCGGCGACTCCGGAGACGTACCCGGACGTCCACGCGCGGGTGCGCGCCGCGGTCCTCAGCCGCGGCGCCGCCGCGGACGGGCTGCGGGAGGCGTCGTACTGACCGCGCCGCCGGAGCGGGCGGCGACGCGGCGGGCCGGGCGGGGGCGGCCCGGCGCCCGGCCGGGCCCGCCGCTCAGTGCGTCGGGTCTCCCGCTTCGGGCTCCAGGGTGCCGGTCGCGACCAGGGCGAAGATCAGGAGCCCCAGCAGCACGCGGTAGATCACGAAGGGCGCGAAGCTGCGGGTGGTGATGAACCTCATGAACCACGCGATGACCGCATAGCCGACGGCGAAGGCGATGAGGGTGGCGACCACCGTCCCGCCCCAGTTCATGTGCGTCGCCCCCGGGACCTCCTTCAGCTCGAAGAGCCCGGAGGCGAGCACCGCGGGGATGGCCAGCAGGAACGAGTACCGGGCGGCGGCCTCGCGGCTGTAGCCCAGGAACAGGCCGCCGGTGATGGTCGCGCCCGAGCGGGAGACGCCCGGGATCAGCGCGAGCGACTGGGCGAGGCCGAACAGCAGGCCGTCGCGGGTGGTGAGGTCGGTCAGCTGCTTGCGCTCCACGACGGCGCGGTGCCGTCCGCCGCCTCCGGAGGCGCGCCAGTCGGCGAAGCCGAGGACCAGGCCCATCACGATCAGCGTGGTGGCGATCAGCCGAAGATCGCGGAACGGCCCCTCGATCGACTCCTGGAACGTCAGCCCCAGCACCCCGATCGGGATCGAGCCGACGATGACCAGCCAGCCCATCTTCGCGTCGTGGTCGGAGCGCATGGACCTGTCCGTCAGCGAGCGGAACCAGGCGGAGACGATCCGCGCGATGTCCTTGCGGAAGTAGATCAGCACGGCGGTCTCCGTACCGATCTGGGTGATCGCCGTGAAGGCGGCGCCCGGGTCCTCCCAGCCGGCGAAGGCCGCCGTGAGCCGGAGGTGGGCGCTGGAGGAGATCGGCAGGAATTCCGTCAGCCCCTGGACGAGTCCGAGGATGACTGCTTCGAACCAGCTCATACGGGGCTGCACATGTCCTTGAGTTCGCTGACGGGTTGCAGGAGATGTTAAGGCCCCTATGTGAGGCGTGTGGCCCCAGGGTCGGTACCGGGCACCTCCGTGCCGCCGGCGGCGGCCACCTCGGCGGAAACGGCGGAAGGGATCACTCCGCGAGCGCGGCCGCGGACGGCGCGGCGCCGGCGCACGGCGACCGCGGCGCCGACCGCCATGCTGGCGAGGATGAAACCGAGGGCGGCGAGGAAGACGGGGGAGAGCGGGTCGGAGGCCCGGCTGCCGGCGATCACGTACGCGGCGGTGTTCGGCACGCAGCCCACCGCCGTGGCCAGCAGGAACGGCACCCAGCTCATCCGCGAGACCGCGGCCGCGTAGTTGACCCCCGCGAACGGCACACCGGGAAAGGTGCGCAGCACCAGCATCGAGCGGAAGCTGTGCCGGCTCAGCTGCCGGTCCGCCGCCGTCAGCAGCCGCCCGCGCAGCAGCGGGCGCAGCGCGTCCTGGCCGAGCAGCCGGCCCATCCCGAAGGCCACGCCCGCGCCGAGCACCGTGCCGGACACCGACCCGGCCAGGCCCGCCTGGGCGCCGAAGAGCGTGCCGGAGGCGAGGTTGAGCAGCGGGCGCGGCACCAGGGCCGCGGTGCACAGCCCGTACGCGACGGCGAAGACGATCACCGCCGACATGCCGGTGAACTGCGGCGGCAGCCCGTCCGCCAGCAGCCGGTGCGGCCGCCACACGACGGCCGCGCCCACGGCGCCGGCGAGGAGCACCACGAGCAGGCCCAGCCGGGAGCGTGCGGACAGCAGCGCGCGGCCGCTGCGGACGACGTGGCCGGTAACGGGCCCCTCGACGGGTACGGGCACCGCATGAGCCTAACCGACGCGGGCGCACCTGCGCCGTGACGTCGCACTCGACTCCGGCCGCTACCGTGGCCGTCATGGCCCAGCAGCGCTCCAGCGTCCCCACCGGCCCGGAGGCCACCCCGGCCCCGGACACCCCGGACACCCCGCACGTCCCGGACGCCGCCGGGGCCGCCGACGCCCCGCCCGTCCCCGCGAGCGCCCTCGCCGACGCCGTTCTCGCCCGCCTCACCGACGCCTACCCCACCGCCGCCGACCCCGAGCGCGCCGCGCAGTCGGCCGCGTACCTGCGCGGCGTCGCCCCGTTCCTCGGCATCCCCGCGCCCCGCCGCCGCGAGCTGTCCCGCGCCGTCCTCTACGGCACACCGCGCCCCGCCGAGGCGGACTGCGCCGCGGTCGCGCTGCGCTGCTGGGAGCTGCCGGAGCGCGAGTACCACTACTTCGCCGTCGACTTCCTCCGCCGCCACGTGCGCCGCTGCTCCTCCGGCCTCCTGCCCGTCGTCCGCCACCTCGTCGTCACGACCTCCTGGTGGGACACCGTCGACGCGCTCGCCGCGCACGTCGTCGGCGGCCTCGTCGCCGCCGAACCGCCGCTGGCCGCCGCCATGGACGAGTGGATCGAGGACGACGACCTGTGGGTCGCCCGCACCGCCCTCCTGCACCAACTGCGCTTCAAGGACGCCACCGACACCGGCCGCCTCTTCGGCTACTGCCTGCGCCGCGCGGACCACCGCGACTTCTTCATCCGCAAGGCCGTCGGCTGGTGCCTGCGCGAGTACGCGAAGACCGACCCGGCGGCCGTGCGTTCCTTCGTCGACGCCCACCGCGCCGAGCTGTCCCCGCTCTCCGCACGCGAGGCGCTCAAGCACTTCTGACCGCTCCCGTGCCGCCACGAGCGGGGCGGCAGGAAAACCGTTCGACCGCCGCGGTGCCCGTACCCGATCATGGTGGGCATGTTCCGGTACGCCCTCCTTGCGCACACGTCCGCCGCCGCGGACGCGCTGAAGGCTGTGCCGGCCGCACTCGCAGCCGCGGTGGCAGCCGCAGCCGACGGCGCCCGAATCCGCCCCTTCCCGTGATCGCTCCAGCGGACCCCCGCGGGGGAGGGCCGGCCAGGCCGGGGGTCCGCGCATCCGCTGCGATCCGCGAGGAACAACCATGCCCAAGCAGGCGTACGTGCGCACGAAGCCGCACGTCAACATCGGCACGATGGGGCACGTCGACCACGGCAAGACCACGCTGACGGCCGCGATCACCAAGGTGCTCAGCGACCGCGGCACCGGCGCCTTCGTCCCGTTCGAGCGCATCGACCGGGCGCCGGAGGAGGCCGTGCGCGGCATCACCATCAACATCGCGCACGTCGAGTACGAGACGGCGACCCGCCACTACGCGCACGTCGACATGCCCGGCCACGCCGACTTCGTGAAGAACATGGTCACCGGCGCCGCCCAGCTCGACGGCGCGATCCTGGTGATCTCCGCGGTCGAGGGCGTCATGCCGCAGACCGCGGAGCACGTGCTGCTCGCCCGGCAGGTGGGGGTGCGGCACGTGGTCGTCGCGCTCAACAAGGCCGACGCCGGCGACCCGGAGCTGACCGACCTGGTCGAGCTGGAGGTCCGCGAGCTGCTCTCCGCGCACGGCTACCCGGGCGAGGAGGTGCCCGTGGTCCGCGTCTCCGGGCTGCGCGCGCTCGCGGGCGACCCGACGTGGACCGAGGCGATCGGGCACCTGCTGGACGCGGTCGACGCGTACGTGCCCATGCCCGAGCGGCACCTGGACGCGCCGTTCCTGCTGCCGGTGGAGAACGTGCTCACCATCACCGGCCGCGGCACGGTCGTCACCGGCGCCGCCGAGCGCGGCACCGTGCGCGTCGGCGACCGGGTGCAGGTGCTCGGCGCGGAGGTCGAGACGGTCGTCACCGGCCTGGAGACCTTCGGCAAGCCGATGGAGTCGGCGCAGGCCGGCGACAACGTCGCGCTGCTGCTGCGCGGCGTCGCGCGCGACGCGGTGCGCCGCGGGCACGTCGTCGCCGCGCCGGGCAGCGTCGTGCCGCGGCGGCGGTTCACCGCCGAGGTGTACGTGCTGTCCGCGGCCGAGGGCGGTCGGCGTACGGCCGTCTCGACCGGCTACCGCCCGCAGTTCTACATCAGGACCGCGGACGTCGTCGGCGACGTCGACCTCGGCGCGACCGCCGTCGCCCGGCCCGGCGACACCGTCGCGATGACGGTCGAGCTGGGCCGCGAGGTGCCGCTCGAGGTGGGGCTCGGCTTCGCCATCCGCGAGGGCGGGCGCACCGTCGGCGCGGGCACCGTCACCGGGCTGGGCTGACCCCGGCCCTGCCGCCCGCCGTCCGTATCCGCGCAAGCGGCTACGGAAGGCGGGCTTCCACCCCCACAATGTCCGGTGTGGAGGAGCCCGTCCCCGTCATCGCCGCCGTGGACGGCGGCACCGCGAGGCTGCTGCCGGACGTCGACCGCCCCCGCGCCTACCTGCTCACGGTCGAGGGCGCCCCGCAGTCGTACGTCGACCTCGACGACCCCACGCACCTGGAGTTCGAGTACGCGCGCCGGCTGGCGCACGTCGTCGATGTGGGCTTCCCGCCGGGGCGTCCGCTGGACGCCGTGCACCTCGGCGGCGGCGCGCTGACCCTGCCCCGGTACGTGGCGGCCACCCGCCCCGGCTCCCGGCAGGAGGTCGCCGAGTCCGACCGGGGGGTGATCGCGCTGGTGGCGGAGCATCTGCCGCTGCCGCCGGACTGCGGTGTCGCGCTCCGCGCCGGCGACGGCGGCGCCGCGCTGGCGCGGCGCCCGCCGGCCAGCTGCGACCTCGTCATCGCCGACGTCTACGGCGGCGCCCGGGTGCCCGCCCACGTCGCGTCGCTGGAGTTCGTCGGCGCCGACGCCCGCGCGGTGCGGCCGCACGGGCTCTACGTCGCGAACCTCGCCGACAGCGCGCCGTTCCGCTTCCTCGGCTCCCAACTGGCCACCGCCGCGGCCGTCTTCCCCGAGCTGTGCCTGGTCGCGGAGCCCTCGGTGCTGCGCGGCCGGCGCTTCGGCAACGCCGTGGAGGTGGCGGCGGAGCCGGGCGCGGACGTCGGCGCGGCGGTGGCGCTCGCGGAGCTGGCGCGGCGCACCGCCGGCGACCCGTTCCCCGCCCGGGTCGAGTACGGGCCGGCGCTGCGGCGGCTGACGGCCGGCGCTCAGCCGGTCACGGACGCCGACGCCGTGCCCTCGCCCGAGCCGCCGGACGACGCCTTCACCCTCGATTGACCTTCCGCGGCGGGCCGGTCCGCGCGCGGCGGCGGCCGCACCGGCGGTCCCGGGCGCCGGGTGTTCCGTACGCCGCAGCCGCCGCACGTCCGGCACGCACAGCACGGCCGCGGTCAGCACCACGACGAGCGCGGAGCACCCCCACAGCGCCGCCGGCCGGCCCACCAGGTCCTGCACGGGGCCGGCGAGCGCGGTGGCCACCGGGATGAGCGCGATCGAGCCCAGCCAGTCGTACGAGGAGACGCGGGACAGCTTGTCCTCGGGGATCTCCTGGTGCAGCGCCATCATCCACGCCACCGCGAAGACCTCGACGCACGTGCCGGAGACGAACATCACCGCCGCCAGCCCGGCCACCGGCAGCGGCACCGCCAGGGCCGCCCCCGGCAGCGCGAGCGGGAAAATGCACAGCACTCCGGCGAGCAGCACCCGCCGCGGCCTCCACCTGGTCATCACCAGCGCCCCCGCCAGCGTGCCCGCGGCGAAGGCGCCCATGGCCAGGCCCCACGGCCCCGCGCCGCCGAGGTGCTCGCGGGCGACGAGCGGCCCGTACACCCCCTCGGCCGCCGCCACCACGGCGTTGACGACCGCGAACTGCAGCACGATCGACCAGAGCCAGGGCCGCCCGGTCACCTCCCGCCGGCCCTCCCGCAGATCGGCGAGGATGCCGCCGCCGGGCTGCCGCTCCGGGATGCCGCTGACGTCGAGGAACGCCCGCAGCGCGGCGGCGACGGCGAACGCGCCCGCGTCCACGGCCAGCACCCACCCCGGCCCGACCGCCGCGACCATGGCGCCGCCAAGCGCGGCCCCGCCGATCCCGGCGCCGTTGACGCCGACGCGGAACAGCGCGAACGCCCGGCCCGCCTGCGCACCGGTGACCGACGAGAGCACCATGCCCTCGGCGGCGGGCGCGAAGAACGCGTGCCCCGTGCCGCCGACCGCGGACAGCAGCACCATCTGCCACACCCGCGCCTCGCCGGTGATCACCAGCGCCGCGAAGACGCCCTGCGAGGCGCAGTTGACGGCGTTCGCGACGACCATCACCCGGTGCCGCGGTATCCGGTCGGCGACCGCCCCGCCGACGAGCACGAAGACGACGAGCGCCGTCGTACGCGCCGCCGCCACCAGCCCGACGTCGGTGGCGGAGCCGCCGGCCTCCAGCACCGCGAACGCCGAGGCGATCAGCGCGCCGGAGGCGCCGAGGTTGGTGATCACCGCCGCGAGGGACAGGAGCGTGTAGTTCCGCCCCGCCCAGCGCCGGCGGGGCGTCGGGCCGGAAGCGGGCCCGGCGGCGGGCTCCGGGACGGGGCCGGTGCGGGAGGCGGGCGGACGGGGCACCCGCGGACTATGCCGGGTTCACCGGGCGCACGCCAAGTGGATTTCCCGGCCGCGCCCGCTCAGCCCTCCAGCGGCCGCAGACTGTCCATGATCTTGGCCACGGTGTCGTCCGGGACCTCGTCCGCCACCCCCGTGTCGCTGTACAGCACCCACGTGGCGAACTCGCCGTTCACGTCGGTGTAGGTGAAGGCGAAGATCTTGCCGTCGGCCGAGCACTTGTTCTCGCGCGGCACGTTGGTGACCGTCGCGGTGGCCATGTGCCCCTCAAGGCCGTGCTCGCTGGTGAAGGGCACCGGCTCGGTCTGCTTGACGGTCGCCTTCTTGCTGGTGTTGAAGGCGGCGTGGGCCCAGGCGCCGGCCTCGTTCTCGACGGCTTCCTTCGTGTTCTTCGCCCCGATGCCGCCCTTCGTGCCGG
Source organism: Streptomyces synnematoformans (assembly GCF_039531005.1). Classification (NCBI taxonomy): domain Bacteria; kingdom Bacillati; phylum Actinomycetota; class Actinomycetes; order Kitasatosporales; family Streptomycetaceae; genus Streptomyces; species Streptomyces synnematoformans. The sequence goes on along the minus strand of NZ_BAAAPF010000166.1, from coordinate 7,943 downwards.
CGCCGGCGCGGCTGGCGTACTTGCAGATGCCGTCCTTGTAGAGCGCGGCGCCGGTCATCGACACCAGCGGGCCGGAGTCGTCCTCGAAGCCGATGGTCAGGGTCGGGGACTGCACCTCCCACTCCGGAGGCACGTCGTAGACGTTGTGGCGCTTGGCGTTGTGGACGGCCTTCCAGCCGGGCACCACCGGGTCGATGCTCTGGTCGGCCGCGCTGCCGCGCGGGTTGTCGGGATGGTCCTTGAGCAGGGACCCGCTCGCCGACGGGGACGGCGAGGCGCTGGGCGAGCCGCCGCCGCCCGCGGGGCTCGCCTTGTCGCCGCCGTCGTCGTCCCCGTTGAGGACGACCACGCCGGTCACGGTCGCCGCGGCGATCACGGCGACGGCGCCGACTATGGCGGCGGCGACGCGGGGACTGGTCCCGCCGCGTTTCGCGGGGACCGGCGCACCGGGCGGTGTGGGCCGGCCCCACTGCTCCTGCTGCTGTCCGTCGTAGCCCTGCGGGCCGTGCGGGGCGGGCTGTTGCTGGTACGGGTTCGGCTGCTGCTGGTGCTGCTCGCCCCCGGGCTGCTGTCCTGGCCACATGGCGAACAACATAGCTGGCGAAGGGGAGTGGCCACACTTATTACCCGCTGGTAACGTGGTCGCATGTCCGACTCCACGCCGCCGCTGGGCGAGCTTCTCCAGGCATCGGTGCCCATGGTCCGCACGCTCGGCCTGGTGTACGACGAGATCACGCCGCAGACCGCCGTCCTCCGGTTCCGCGACCGGCCGGAGTACCGCAACCACGTCGGCGGTCCGCACGCGGGCGCGATGTTCACCCTGGCCGAGTCGGCCACCGGCGCCGTCGTGGTCGCCGCGTTCGGCGACCAGCTGGAGCGGGCCGTGCCGCTGCCGGTGCGGGCGGAGATCGACTTTCTGAAGGTCGCCCGGGGCGACGTCACCGCCCGCGCCCGGCTGGGCCGGCCGATCGCGGACGTCGTCGCCGAACTCGACGCCGGCGAGCGGCCGGAGTTCCCGGTCGAGGTCGACATCTTCCGCGGGGACGGCGCCGTGAGCGGGCGGATGACGGTGCTGTGGACCCTGCGGCCCAACGGCTGACGGCCCCGCGGCCGACGGCCGCACCGCCGCGGGGCGGCGCGGGTCAGGAGCCCGCGCCGCCGAGGGCCTCGCGGTGCGCCTGCGCGAGGGCCACGTACCCCTCGCCGTTGAGTCGGATGTGCGCGCGCTCCTCGTCGGTCAGCGGCCGCTTCACCTTCGCCGGCACGCCGGCGACCAGGGAGCCCGGCGGCACCTCCATGCCCTGCGGCACCAGCGCCTGCGCGGCGATCAGCGAACCGGCGCCGATCACGGCCCCGTTGAGCACCGTCGCGCCCATGCCGACCAGCACGTCGTCGCCGACGGTGCAGCCGTGCACCACCGCGTTGTGGCCGACGGTCACGCGCTCGCCGATGGCGACGGGGAAGCCGGGGTCGGAGTGGACCGTGGAGTTGTCCTGCACGTTGCTGCCCGCGCCCAGCGAGACGGCGCCGCAGTCCGCGCGGAGCACCGCGTGGTACCACACGCTGGCGTCGGCGCCGACGGTCACGTCCCCGACCACCACCGCCGTCGGGGCCACGTACGCCTTCGGGTCCACCGCGGGCTCGTGCCCGCCCACCGCCGCGATCAGCGGCTCCGGCCGTCCTGACATGTCGTCCGCTCCCGGGGTTCGCGGCGGCGTCCGGCGCCCGCCGTCGTACGTTCTGGTGGGGCGCCGGCGGCCCGCCGCCGTGCGGGGTCGCGCCCGCGCCCGGGGAGAGCGTATGCGAGGTGCGGGAGGGGTACGGTGAGCGGGTGCCGAAGCAGCAGCGCGACTCCGTGACGAGCCGGCTGCTCTCGCGCGCCGTGCACCGCGGCTGGCGGTGGGTCAGGAGCACGGGCGCGGTGAGCGCCGGGCGGCCGGGGCCGTACCGCTTCCGCCGGATCGGCGCCGGCACGGTCCTCGCCTTCCCGCAGGGCACGATCTTCGGCGAGGGGCGGATCGAGCTGGGCGCGCACTGCATCGTCGGCGAGCAGGTGACGCTCACCGTCGGCCTCGCGCCCGGCGCCCCGCTCGGCCCGGACACGGCCGTGCGGCTCGGCGACGGCGTGGTGCTGGGCCGGGGCAGCCACGTCATCGCCGACCTGCCCGTCACCATCGGCGACGACGTCTTCTGCGGTCCCTACGTGTACGTCACCTCCACGAACCACAGCTACGACGACCCGCACGAGCCGGTCGGCAAGCAGTGGCCGCGCTCCGCGCCGGTGGAGATCGGCTCGGGCAGCTGGCTGGGCGCGGGCGCGCTCGTGCTGCCCGGCGCCCGGCTGGGGCGCAACGTGGTCGTCGCCGCCGGCTCCGTGGTGCGCGGGGAGGTGCCCGACCACGCGGTGGTCGCCGGCGCGCCGGCCCGCATCGTGCGCCGCTGGAACCCCGAGTCCGGGTGGCACCCGCCGCTCGGCCCGGCCCGGCACCCTGGAGACGGCGACATGACCGTGACCGTGACAGGGGGCGCCACGTGATCACCACCCGGACGCTGCGCATCATCCTGGCCGTCGTCCTGTGCCTGCACGCCTTCGGGCTGCTGCTCTACACGATCCGCAACCACGTCTGAGCCGCGGCGGGCCCGCCGCGGCTCATCCCGACGCCAGCAGCACCGTGCCCGCCAGCGCCAGGCCCGCGCCGGCCGCCTGCACCGCGCGCAGCCTCTCCCGCAGCACGCCCCGCGCCGCCAGCGCCGTGATCACCGGATACAGCGACGACAGCACCGCCGCCAGGGTCACCGGGCCGTGCTGCGCGGCTATCGCGTACGTCCCGTTCGCGGCCACGTCCGCCAGGCCGACGAACACCAGCCCGGGCGCCGCCGCCCGTATCGTGTCCCAGCCGTCCTCCGGCAGGGCCGCGCCTCCCCGGCGCACCGCCGCGTACAGCGCGGCGCCGCCCACCGCCACGTTCACCGCCCGCTGCACGAACAGCGCGAGGAACAGCCCCGTGACGTTCGTCGACGCCTCGGCGATGAAGGCGAAGACCGCGCCGAACCCCGCCGCCGCGCCCAGCGTCAGCACCAGCGTCCGCCGCTCGACCGGCGCTCCGCGCAGCTGCGGCCCGGACGCCAGCACCACGCCGGCCAGCGCGACGGCCCCGCCCGCGTACTGCACCGGGCCGGGCCGCTCCCCGTACGCCGCCAGGCCCACGCCGAACGGCACCAGCACGGCCAGCGAGGCGAGCGGCGAGACCACCCCCATCGGCCCCCGGGCCAGCGCGCTGTAGAAGCAGATCATCGCGACCGGGCCGGCGACGCCGGCCGCGACCGCCCACCACAGCAGCGGCCCGGCCTCGCTCCAGGCGCCGGTGGCCACCACGACCGCGCCCAGCACCACCGCCGCCGCGATCTGCGAGAGCACGACCACCGTGAGCGCGGGCGTGCGCCGGCTCAGCACCCCGCCGCCGAAGTCGGCGAGCCCGTAGAGGATGCTGGTGGCCAGGGCGAAGAGTGCGGTCACGACGAAGCCCCCGAGTACACTGTGATGAACGCTGCGGTTCCCCGCAGTGTAGTTCACTGCACTGGACGAACGCATCACAATATTGGACGGAGCTGGACGGAGCCTTGGCGGATTTCGACCTCCTCGCGCACGCGCTCGCCCGCAACCTCAAGCACTGGCGCGCCGAGCGCGGCTTCACCCTGGACGCGCTGGCCGGCCGCTCCGGCGTCAGCCGCGGGATGATCATCCAGATAGAACAGGCGCGGACGAACCCCAGCGTCGGCACCACCGTCAAACTCGCCGACGCCCTCGGCATCAGCATCACCACGCTGCTGGACTACGAGCACGGCCCCGAGGTGCAGCTCGTCCCCCCGCACCGGGCCGTGCGGATGTGGACCACGAAGCAGGGCAGCGCCAGCCGGCTGCTCGTCGGCACGCAGAACCCCGGCCCCTTCGAGATGTGGTCCTGGCGGCTGATGCCCGGCGACGGCAGCAGCTCCGACCCGCACCCCGTGGGCACCACCGAGCTGCTGCACGTCACCGCCGGCGAGCTGACGCTCGTCGTCGCCGGCACGGCGCACGCGGTGCCGGCGGGCACGTCGGCCAGCTTCGAGGCGAGCGCGCCGCACGCGTACCGCAACGAGGGCGAGGACCCGGTGGAGCTGGTGATGGCGGTCTCGGTACCGCCCGCGAGCTGAACCGCGTTAGGGTCGCGGACATGCGCGCACCCATCGGAGACTTCGACGACGCCGCCCCCGCCACCGAGCGCCTGGACCTGCTCGCCGACCCCGTCGCCGCCGCCCTGCGCGGCGCCGTCTCCGCGGCCGAGCTGGTGCACGTCGACTCCGACCCCGAGGTCGCCGACACGGCCGTCTTCTGCGCGAGGTACGGGGAGGACCTGCTGGAGCGGTCCGCGAACTGCGTCGTCGTCGCCGGGAAACGCGGCGGCGACGTCACCCTCGCCGCCTGCGTCGTGCTCTCCACCACCCGCGTCGACGTCAACGGCGCCGTCCGCCGCCATCTCGGGGTCCGCAAGGCGTCGTTCGCCCGCGCCGAGACGGCCACCGCCGAGACCGGTATGGAGTACGGTGGAATCACCCCGATCGGGCTGCCGGAGGGCTGGCCGGTCCTCGTCGACGCCCGCGTCGCGGACGCGCCGCACCTGGTCGTCGGCAGCGGCCGGCGGCGCGGCAAGCTCATCGTGCCCGGCAAGGCCCTCGCCGGACTGCCCGGGGCCGTGGTCCTCGACGGCCTCGGCACCTGAGCCCCGCCGCCGCCCGGCGCGGCCGTCGCGCGCTCAGTCGAGCTGGGGGATCTCGATGGCCGGGCAGCGGTCCATCACCATGTCGAGACCGGCCGCGCGCACCCGGTCGTACGCGTCCTCGTCGATCACGTCCAGCTGGAACCAGACCGCCTTCGCCCCGGCCCGGACCGCCTCGTCCGCCACCCCGCCGGCGAGGCCGCTGTTGACGAAGACGTCCACCACGTCGACGGGGAACGGGATGCCCGCGAGCGACGCGTAGCCCTGCTCGCCGTGCACCGTCTCCGCCTTGGGGTGCACCGGCACGATGCGCTTGCCGAACCGCTGGAGCACCCGTGCCACGCCGTAGGCCGGGCGCGAGGAGTTGTTCGACAGGCCCACCACCGCCCACGTGTCGCCCGTCGCGGTGAGGATCCTGCGGATGGTCTCCTGGTCTGCGTACATATCCCGTGCAACGCCGCCGGGCAGGGGCCGATTCCCGGCGGCGGGCGGTACGGGCGGCCGGGGCCGGCCCTTAGGGTGGCGGCATGCGCGAGGGGTACGTGACCGTCGCCCGGGAGGGCGTGCACGAGAGCGAGGTGAACCGCTCCCGGTTCGTGTGCACCGTCGCACCCGCGGCCACCGAGGCCGAGGCGCAGGCCGTCCTCGCCCGGGTGCGCGCCGCGTACCCCGACGCCACGCACCACTGCTTCGCGTACGTCGTGGGCGCCGACGCGGACGTGCAGAAGTCCGGCGACGACGGCGAGCCCGGCGGCACCGCCGGGCTGCCCATGCTGCAGCTGCTGCTCCGCCGCGAGCTGCGCTACGTCGTCGCCGTGGTCGCCCGCTACTTCGGCGGCACCAAGCTCGGCGCCGGCGGGCTCATCCGTGCCTACGGCGGCGCGGTCGGCGCCGCCGTGGACGCGGTGGGCACCGTGACGCGGCGGCGGATGCGGCTGGTCACCGTCACCGTCGACCACGGGCGGGCCGGAAAGGTGCTCGGCCACCTGCACGCCGCCGGGCGCGACGTGCGCGGCGTGGCGTACGGCGAGAACGTCGAGATCGAGGTCGCCGTCCCGGCCGGCGACCTGGACGGCTTCGGCTCCTGGCTGGCCGACGCCACCGCCGGCGGCGCCGAACTCCGGCCCGGCGACGAGGTGTACGGCACCGGGTGAGACGGCCGGTGCGGCACGGGATGTCGTACCCCGCCGATACAGTCGGGCCCCATGCGCTTCCTGCACACCTCGGACTGGCACCTGGGCCGCTCGTTCCACCGGGTGAGCCTGCTCGACGCCCAAGCCGCCTTCCTCGACCACCTCGTCGCCGTGGTGGCCGAGCGCGGGGTCGAGGCCGTGCTCGTCGCGGGGGACGTCTACGACCGCGCGGTGCCACCGCTCGCCGCCGTGGAGCTGTTCGACCGGGCGCTGCACCGGCTCGGGGCGCTCGGCGTGCCGGTCGTCATGATCTCCGGGAACCACGACTCGGCGCGCCGCCTCGGCGTCGGCGCCGGCCTCCTGGACCGCGCGGGCGTCCATCTGCGCACCGACCCGGCGGGCGTCGGCGAGCCGGTGCTGCTGCGGGACGCCGCCGGCGAGGTCGCGTGCTACGGGCTGCCCTATCTGGAACCGGCACTGGTGCGCGAGGAGTTCGCCGCCCCCCGCGGCGGCCACCGGGCCGTGCTCTCCGCCGCCATGGACCGGGTGCGCGCCGACCTCGCCGCCCGCCCCGCCGGCACCCGCTCCGTCGTCCTCGCGCACGCCTTCGTCACCGGCGGCGCCGTCTCCGACAGCGAGCGGGACATCACCGTCGGCGGCGTCGCCTCCGTGCCCGCCGCCGTCTTCGCCGGCGTCGACTACGTCGCACTGGGCCACCTGCACGGCTGTCAGACCCTCGCCGAGCGCGTGCGCTACTCGGGCTCCCCCCTCGCGTACTCCTTCTCCGAAGCCGGCCACCGCAAGTCGACGTGGCTCGTGGACCTCGACGCGTCCGGCGGCGTCACCGCCGAGCGCGTCGACGCGCCCGTGCCACGGCCGCTGGCACGGCTGTGCGGCCGGCTGGACGACCTCCTCGCCGACCCGGCCCTGACGCCGCACGAGGACGCCTGGGTCGAGGCCACCCTCACCGACGCCGCCCGCCCGCAGGAGCCGATGGCCCGCCTCGCCGAGCGCTTCCCGCACGTCGTCAGCCTCGTCTTCGCCCCCGAGCCGGCCGACGGCGCCGCCGCGGGCACCGAAGCGTCGTACGCCGACCGGCTCCGGGGCCGCGACGACCGCGAGATCGCGGAGGACTTCGTGGCCCACGTCAGACCCGGCTCGGCGGTGACGGCGGACGAACGGGCTGTGCTGCACGCGGCCTTCGACGCCGTACGGGCCGCCGACGCGCGTGCGGAGACCGCCCGGTGAGGCTCCACCGCCTCGCCGTCGCCGCCTTCGGCCCCTTCGCCGGCGCGCAGGAGGTCGACTTCGACGCCCTGTCCGGCGCCGGCATCTTCCTGCTGCAGGGCGCCACCGGTGCCGGCAAGACCTCCGTCCTCGACGCCGTCTGCTACGCGCTGTACGGCGGCGTGCCCGGCCCCCGCCAGGGCGGCACGCTGCGCAGCCACCACGCCGCCCCGGACACCCCGACCGAGGTCGCGCTCGACTTCACCGTCGCCGGCCGCCGGCTGGAGGTCGTCCGCAGGCCCGCCCAGCCGCGCCCCAAGCGCCACGGCACCGGCGTCACCACGGAGCGGGCCGCCAGCCTGCTGCGCGAACGCGACCCGGCCGCCGGCGAGTGGCGCGGCCTCAGCCGCTCGCACCAGGAGATCGGCGAGGAGATCGGCGGCCTGCTGGGCATGACCCGCGAGCAGTTCTGCCAGGTCGTGCTGCTCCCGCAGGGCGACTTCGCGCGCTTCCTGCGCGCCGACGCCGAAGCCCGGGCGAAGCTGCTGGGCCGCCTCTTCGACACCGGCCGCTTCGCCGCCGTCGAGGAGCACCTCGCCGAGCTGCGCCGCCGCTCCCACGACGCCGTCCGCACCGGTGACGAGCAACTGCTGCACCTCGCCCACCGCATCCGGCAGGCCGCCGGGCCGGCCGCGGCCGGCGCCCGGGACGTCTGGTCGCCCGACGAGGCCGCGCCGGGCGACACCGGCCTCGCCGACGGCGTGCTCGCGTACGCCGCCGTCGCCCGCGCCATCGCCCGCGAGCACGGCGACACCGCCGCGCTGCG